>JAFDKD010000253.1 GCA_019307165.1 Deltaproteobacteria bacterium
ACGCCGCTGTGTGTTGCTGAAATTGCCCCCACTTGATTTTCCAGCGTTTGCTTAAAACAAATCCTTTCCTGACACCTGACACCCGACACCTAATGGGTGCATCACTTACAGGACCGCAAAGAAATTGAGAATTGAAGATTGAAAATTGAAAATTGATTGTGGCCCGGCACTCAACTTGAATGAACGCGTCTGCCCTATAAGACTTCGGTTTTGAGGTTGAGTGCCGGGCATCCACAAATCTTCAATAACTCAATGTTCAATATTCAATGTATAGAGGGCGGCCTCAAAGCCGGGCGTGTCGGAGCGTAGCGGAGATCCCGCCGCCCTTGGGCGGGGCCACGGCGTAGGCCCGCTATCAGCGGGACGAAGCCGGGTCCTATGGGCCCGGATCTTTACTCCATTGACAGAGGCAAGGCAATGCACACGGCCACCGTGTCGATTATTGAATTCGATTTTGAGAACAGGACGGATAGGTCCGTTCCTCCTGAAGAGTTGCCCAAAGCCTTGAGCGAAGGCAAATACCTTTGGATCGATATTAACGCGCCGCGCCGCGAAGAGGCCGAGGACAAGCTGAAAAGCCTCGGTGTCAATGACGTGGCGATATCGGAAGCGCTCGGAATGAAAAAGCTCGGCCGTTACGATCCGTACGAGGATTGCCTGCACATCTCTGTCACCACCCCGATGATGGAGAAGGGCGACTTGAGGTTTTCTCACGTGGACCTGATATTGGGCGAGCGATTCATATGCTCGTTTCACAAAGGTGACGTGGAATTTCTGAAAAGGTTAAAGCAAAATTACCGGAAGTTCTTTACATACGCCCAAAGCCTGGGGTTTCTGCTGTTCGTATTCTGGGACTATCTGATTGACAGTTATCGGCGGGTATTCGACGTCCTGGAAGACGATGTGGAACGTATGCAGGCTTCCATTTTCAAAAAGGTGGATGACCAGATCTTCGGGCAGGTTTCGGGGCTCAGCCACCATCTGATCGTCTTGCGCAGAAATATTCTCGGCAACCGGGAGGTGCTGCATCAGACGGTCACTCACAAGTCCACTTTTGTCAGCGAGACAACGCAGCCTTTTCTCGCCAATATGGTCGGAACGTTTGAACGGTTGAGCGGGGACCTGACGGTGGAGCGGGAAATTCTGGAAGAGACGCTGAATCTCTATCTTGGCATTGTCAGTCACAAAACGAATCGGGTGGTCAACCGGCTCACCATACTCAGCCTCATTTTTCTCCCTTTGACGTTTCTTTGCGGTATTTACGGCATGAATTTCGAGTTCATTCCGGAATTTCAGTGGAAATATGGATATGTGTATTTCTGGGGTCTGGTGGCGTCCATCGTCAGCGGCCTGCTGGTTTTGATGAAAATCAAGCGGTGGCTGTAGGGCGGAAAAACCGAGCGTGCCGCGGCGAACCTCCCTCTTAGCGAAGGGACCTTCCGGGTTTTCATTCGTTTTCGTTGTCGTAGTCGTTGTCGTAATCGATTTCAATCATCAGGGCTATCTGCGGCAGCGATCACATGTCCGAAGCATGGCGGGATTGGGATTCGTTATGGTCTGAATTCGCTGTCATCGTTGCCGGTTTCAATTGATAGGCTTTTCCGTACCCTGCTACCCACTGAAAACCCGGAAGCCCCCATTTACAAAGGGGGGAGACTGCAAAGCAACCCGCAACCCTGAACCTTTGAACCCTACGAAGTTACACAAGAGGAGGTCAGGCATGGGCGCCTTGGACGGCATTGAAAAAGAGGAGATCAGGGACCTGCTCGGCAAGGGATGGCTGACCCACGACGGCATGTGGTTTTTTCAAACCAGCCGCCGATGCGGCATGGAAACGGCCAATTCCCTGAATAAAGCGGCCATCAAGGCCTTGTCCCCCATCGAGGTGGGGCGGGCCAGAAAGGTCCTGGGATTCGAAGGCGACATTCTGACCTGCGCCCAACTCATGGATTTTCTGCTGTCGGCCCTTGAATTAACCTTGCCCCGGTCCGTATTCGACAAACTGCGGTTCACGGCGCCATCTGACGGGGTCCTGCACTGGACGTGGGATTCCGGATCATGTTTCGCCTACAACGGCATGACCCAGATGGGCGTCATCGATCAATACAGTTGCGGCGTCATGTACAGGATCGAATGCTGGCTGGAAGCCCTGGGGATCCCTTACACCATGGAACCGAAAATCGACGGGTGCCTCATGCATGAAAGCGGCTCCTGCGAGGGAGATTTCAGGGTATTCTAGTCTGGTGTCCATCCTGAAATGGCTCTTTTTCCGATGAGCGATCGATACTGCATCGCGGTTAAAACCGCTCCTACAGGGGAGTCGAATTGCGCAGGCATGTTATTGTAGGAGCGGCTTTAGCCGCGATGCGACCCGCCATGCGTTCCTAATGCCGCTCATAATTATGCAATGCCTATTCATAATTGAGGCAAAGGGCGCACGCAGTGTTCAATTTGGAACTAAGCGGATCAGGGATGTTTCCGGCCTTGATCCCGAAGGCAATCAGAGGCATAATGCAATTCAGTTTTAATGTGAGGTCCGGCAACAAGGTTGGCCGCATCCGGAGGACCCGGTTTTTAAAACTGAAAAAGGGGTATCGACCATGACCGAAACCGTATTCATTACCGGCGCCACATCCGGTTTTGGCGAAGCGTGTGCGCAACGTTTTGCAAAGGAAGGCTGGAAACTTGTTTTGGCGGCCAGGCGGACGGAACGGCTGCTGGCACTTCAAAAGCAGCTGGGTGGAAAGTCATCCGTATGTGTCACCACCCTGGATGTCCGGGACCCGGATGCCGTTAGAACCGCTTTGGAAGGCCTTCCGGATGCTTTTCAGTCCATCGACGTACTGGTGAACAATGCGGGCCTTGCGCTGGGCATGGGTCCCGCCCACCAGGCCGCAACGGAGGACTGGGACACCATGGTGGACACCAACATCAAAGGCGTGCTGCACTGCACTCATGCAATACTTCCCCGCATGGTGGAGCGAAACAAAGGGCACATCGTCAATATCGGCTCAGTGGCCGGCGACTATGCCTACCCGGGCGGTAACGTCTACGGCAGCACCAAGGCGTTCGTAAAGCAGTTTTCGAGAAATCTTCGCGCCGACCTCATCGGGACAGCGCTTCGAGTGACCAACATCGAACCCGGCCTGGCGGAAACCGAGTTCAACCTGGTCCGGTTCAAGGGAGACAAGGAAAAGGCCACCCAATTGTACAAGGGGACCGACAGCCTGACCGCGGAAGACATTGCCGAAACGGTCTATTGGGCCGTAAGCCGGCCCCCGCACGTTAATATCAACCGGATCGAGGTCATGCCGGTTTGCCAGTCCTGGGCCATGTTCGCCATCGACCGGAAGTAGATTCACGCTCTACGCATTTTTACTCAAATCGAACGTTTTCCTTTGCCGACCCATCGGCAGACTAAGGGCAAACGGCATGTAGTGAATTCAAGAGGAGGAAGCCATGTTGGACAAAAAAGCGGATCTTGCCGGTCCTGGGATCGGTGATTACACTGAACTGAAGGAAATCCTGCCGAAAAACTACGCCTCTCTATTGAACATAAAAGAGACACAACAGGCGTTGTTCGAAATAAAAAATTACATCGAAAAAAACCTCTGCAAGGAACTGAATCTGATGATGGTCACGGTGCCCCTGATCGTTGATGCGGAGAGCGGGCTGAACGACCTTTTGGACCGGGACGGGTCCCGGACACCGATTCAATTTCATATTTCAAACGACCGCGACAAAAACCCCATCGACGCCCAGGTGGTGCAAGCGGCCACCAAATGGAAGCGTGTTGCGCTCAAGCAGTTCGGTATGGCAACCGGAGAAGGCCTTTGTACGGACATGCGGGCCGTGCGAAAGGACTATTTTTTGGACCACGACCACAGCGCCTATGTGGATCAGTGGGACTGGGAACTCGCCATCACGGAAGCGGACCGAAATCCGGCATTTCTGAAGGCGGTTGTGGAAAAACTCTGGAAAGTGCTTAAAGGCGCGGAAACTTTTGTTCAGGATATGTTTCCACAGCTGAAAACCGGGGAACATCCCGACCTGCCGGACAAGCTGACCTTTATACATGCCGAAGATATCCTGGACAAGTATCCGGATTTACCCCGGAAGCAGCGCGAAGACATGATCCTTCAAGAACACCCGGCCGTCTTTATTTACGGAATCGGCTGGCCCCTGGCGGACGGTTATCCCCACGAAATGCGGGCTGCAGACTACGATGACTGGATTTCGGAAACCCTGTCGGAGGATGGCAGGCCCATGCACGGCCTCAACGGCGATATCCTGGTGTGGAACCCGCTCACGAAGCGCCGGCACGAGTTGACGTCCATGGGCATACGCGTCAACGCGGAAACACTCCCGAAGCAATTGGAGATGAGCGGCCAACTGGACATGCTTGAGATGCCCTACCATCAGGGCATTATCAATCACGAAATTCCCCTCAGCATCGGCGGCGGGATCGGCCAGGCCCGCACCTTCATGTTATTGTTGAAAAAGGCCCACATCGGCGAAGTGAGCGTTACGGTATGGCCGAAAGTACTCAAGGACATGTGCAGGGAAAAAAATATCCATGTTCTGGACTAGCGCATGGCGATCGCAAGTAGAATGGAGTATTCAATGGACAAATCGGAATCGGGTTCGGTATGATTACAGATAAAGAAAAAATTAAAGACATAGCCCAACACGGTGATTTTATTACCGGTATTCATCAATACTGTGACGGATGGTGCGAACGGTGCGCGTTCACGACCCAATGTCTGACATTCGCCCTGGAAACAGGGGACCCTGATGAAAATGAATCCCGAGATATCAATAACAAGGCCTTTTGGGACCAGCTGGCCGAGACCTTCAAGGCGGTCTCCGATCAATTAAGAGAAGCCATGGAGGCCTATGATATCGACTTTGACGAATCGGAAATTCAACTCCCCGACATGAATGACCATATGGACGACGAGATCGCCAGGTGCCATGAATGTTGCCGGGCCGCAAGGATATACGGTGAGCATGTGGATAGTTGGTTTCATCAGGCCAGAGACCTTTTCGGGGAGGAAGACATCCCGATTGACCCCGGCATGGAAATGGCGGCCGCGGCCCATGTCGAAGCGAACGACAGGCTTCAGGAAGGCCTTGACGTGGTTCGATGGTATCAGCATCAGATCTACGTCAAACTGATGCGGGCCGTGAGAAGCGAACTGGTTGAAGCCCGGGATGGGATCGATGAATTTGCCAAAGATTCGGAGGGCTCCGCCAAAGTTGCACTGATCGGCATAGAACGCTCAATCGCGGCCTGGGAAGATGTTCGCAACCATTTTCCCGTCATGCAGGACAAGGTCGGCGAACTGCAGGGCCGGCTTCAGCGGCTGTCCGTCAAAGTGGAGAAGGCATTTCCCGATGCAAGGGCCTTTATTCGGCCCGGGTTCGATAAGATTCCCCTTAACGGCTGAGCGTCCAGTGCATCCGCTTGTTGGGATTTGCTTTTATCGGGTTCGCAATCGCTATCGGCATCGAAATCGATTTTCCCATATCCATAGGCTGGTGCGGAAGCCATTGATCCCGTGCGGATCGATGAACTCCGGCCAGGTTGTCGGCCTTCTCGTAAACCCATGCGACGTAGCCTATTGCAAGGCCGTAAACGTCCAGCTTTTCGTGTCCAAGTGT
>JAFDKD010000254.1 GCA_019307165.1 Deltaproteobacteria bacterium
GTGCGATGCCTTGACAACGGTCAGATGAAGCGGAAGCGAGTATGCACCAGCTGCATCAAGTCGGGCCGTGTGGTGAAGCCGTAAACCCTGATCCACCAGCAAGGCGCCATCTGCCGTTCGACGGGCTCACGGCCCTGAGTGAAGCCGAAGGGCTTTGTTGCCTTCGATCGCTCCTCCTTGCGACGTATAAATTCATACGCCTCAGTCGTCGCTCCTCGGCGCCTCACATCTGGCACCTTGCTGGTGATCAGGAATGTCCCCAATTTCCCTGTTTAAAAAGCCGATGAGCAAATTTGAAGGCGGATTTGGGCTAAACCGCCGGTTCGACCGAGCCAGACTTTACTACAGCCTTTCCACAACCAGCACATCCCTCACCTTCTTGATGGCGCTCATGACGTCTTGAAGCTGTTTGTGGTTCCCCACCTCGATGGTAAAGAGTGCGATGCCCTTTTTGTCCATGGTGGTTTTCACGTCGGCCTGAACGATATTGGCATCTTTCACTGAAATGGCGCTGCTGATATCCGCCAGCACCCCTTTCCTTTCGAGACTGGTCACCCGGACCTTTGCCAGATAGGTCTCTTCCTCCGCCGGCGCCCAGGATACTTCCACAAGCCTCTCCTGGTCCGCGCTGAGCACGTGGCGGCAGTTCTTGTGATGGATGGTGATGCCTCTGCCCCGGGTGATGAACCCCACCACCGACTCTCCCGGCAGGGCATGACAGCAGTTGGCAAAGCGAATCAGCATATTGCTGACACCCTTGACTTGAATGCCGCGATCCGGCCGTCGGCGCGTTATTCGGCCGACCACTTTGCTGACCAGTCCCTGGGATTTTTCTCCCTTCAAGCCGAGCTTGAATTTGAGCCGTCCCACCACCTGGCGCGCGGAGATCTTTCCAAACCCGATTTGGGCGAGCAGGTCCTCCACGGAGCGAAAGGACAGATCGCCGGCAACGGCTGCAATCTGTTCGCTTTTGAGAAGATTGGCCACGCTCAAGCGTTCATGGGAAAGGGCCCCTTCCAGGATGCTTCTGCCCAGGCTGATGCTTTCTTCCTTTTCCTGGTTTCTCACCCATTGTCGGATCTTGGTCCTGGCCCGAGGCGTCTTCACGAAATCGAGCCAGTCCTTGCTCGGGTGCTGCCGGTTGGCGGTGTTGATTTCGACGATGTCGCCATTGTTCAGCTTGTATCGAAGGGGGACCATCTTTCCGTTCACCTTGGCCCCGATGCACTTCTCTCCCACCTCCGAGTGGATAGCGTAAGCGAAATCGACGGGCGTGGCCCCCCGTGGAAATTCCTTTACATCGCCCCTGGGTGAGAAGACGTAGACCTCGTCGGGATAGAGGTCCATGCGGACCGTCTCCAGAAACTCGACCGGATCTTCCAGGTTTTGCTGCCATTCCAGGAGCCGCCGCAGCCAGGCGAACTGCGTTTCGTCAATCTTGGTGGTGCTGCTCCCCTCCTTGTACCGCCAGTGCGCGGCAATGCCCTCTTCGGCCACCTTGTCCATGTCCCAGGTCCGGATCTGAACCTCCATGCGCACCCCCAGGGGACCCACCACCGTGGTATGAAGGGATTGATACATATTGGCCTTTGGCATGGAGATATAATCCTTGAAACGACCCGGAACGGGTTTGTACATGGAATGGATGTGCCCCAGGACTTCGTAACACGCCTTGATGGAGGTCACGATGACCCTGAACGCGACGATATCGTAGACCTGATTTACGGCAAGGTTCTGCGCCAGCATCTTTTCATAGATGCTGTACATGTGTTTGTGTCTGCCCTTGACGGTCGCCTTGGTCCCGAATTGGTCAAGCTTTTCCGTAAGCAGCTCCCTCACCTCGACGATGAACGCCTCCCGTTCCTCTTTTCTCTGGGCAAGCTCCGTCTTGATATTCTCGTAGATCTCCGGTTCCAGGTAGTAGAGACAGAGGTCTTCAAGGCTCGACTTGATCCAGAAAATGCCCATTCTGCCCGCGAGGGGAGCGTAGATGTACAGGGTTTCGCGGGCAATTAGTCTCTGCTTGTGGATCGGCTGAAAACCCAGCGTACGAATATTGTGGAGCCTGTCGGAGAGTTTTACGAGAATCACGCGGATATCCGAAGACATGGCCATGATCATCTTTCGGATGTTTTCCGCCTGACGTTGCTTCCGGGTGCTGAACTCGATTTTGCTGATTTTGGTGACACCGTCCACGATGTTGGCGGCCTCGTCGCCAAAGAGACGGCGTATCTCTTCCAGCGTGGCCTCCGTATCCTCCAGGACGTCGTGCAGCAGCCCGGCCACCAGGCAGATGACGTCCATTTTCATTTGGGCCAGAATATAGGTCGCTTCCAGGGGATGGGAAAGATAAGGTTCGCCGGAGAGGCGGATTTGACCCTGGTGGACCTTGGCGGAATAGACATAGGCCTTTTCGACCAGTTCCACGTTGGCCTTGGGGTGATAGCTGAGAAGCTTGGAAGTGATGTCACTTAAGCGAATCATAGAGTGCGGCAACCTGGTTGAGGACAGCGTTGGATGCTCCGTCCAGGGGTGCGGTCGTCCCGTCGGCGGCCTTTCGAAGCTTGATTTCCACCTCGCCGTTTTTGACGCCTCTTGAGCCGACCGTCACCCGGACGGGTATGCCCAGGAGGTCTGCGTCATTGAACTTGACCCCCGCCCTCTCGTCACGGTCATCCAGAAGAACGTCAACGCCTTGATCCGAAAGATCCGAGTAGATCTTTTCCGCCGTCTCCACTACCGTTGCGTCATGCATTTGAAGGGGGAGGATCGTCACCTCGAAGGGCGCGATGGGTATGGGCAGAATCATTCCATTTTCATCATGATTCTGCTCAAGGGCGGCCGCCACGGTCCTGCCGATGCCGATGCCATAGCATCCCATGACGATAGTCTTTTCCGCGCCGTTCTCGTCGAGAAATACCGCATTGAGTGCGCTGCTGTACTTGGTCCCCAGCTTGAAAATATGGCCCACTTCGATGCCTTTCCCGAAGTGGATGTCCCCACCGCAGCGGGGGCATGCGTCCCCAGGCCGGATCACCCTCAGGTCCCCGAAGAGATCGACGTTGAAGTCTCTTTTCATGTTGACGTTTTTAAGGTGCAGGTCTTCCCGGTTGCCCCCGGTTACGGCATTTGACATGCTTTTGACGGCGGTGTCCGCGACGATCCTGGTTTTGATGCCCGGGGGCCCCGCAAACCCCACGGGCGAGCCGGTGGTCTCTTCGATGAGCGCGGCATCCGCCAGTTCGGCGCTCTGAGCGCCCAGGAGGTTTCTCAGTTTGGTCTCGTTGAGTTCGTGGTCGCCCCTCACCAGCACGGCAACCGTCTCTTCATCCACCACATAAATCAGGGTCTTGATGAGCCGCTCCGCAGGGACGGACAGAAAGGCGGTGACTTCCTCGATGGTTCCGGCCCCCGGTGTGGCGATCTCCTCCACCGGTTTCATGTCTTCGGGGTTTTCCCCTGCGGGATCCTGCTTTTCCACGATCTCGGCCTTTTCCAGGTTGGCCGCGTAATCGCATTGGCCGCAGTTGACGATCTGATCCTCGCCCGTTTCCGCCAGCACCATGAATTCGTGGGAATAGCTGCCGCCGATCGTACCGGTATCCGCTTCCACCGCCCTGAATTTGAGCCCGAATCGCTGAAAAATCCGCGAGTAGGCTTCGCGCATGCGTTCGTAGCTCAGGCCGGCGCCCTCCTCGTCCACGTCAAAGCTGTATGCATCTTTCATGATGAATTCCCGGGCGCGCATGATGCCGAACCTCGGACGGATTTCATCCCTGAACTTGGTCTGTATCTGATACAGGTTCACGGGCATCTGCTTGTAGGAATGAACATCGTTTCTGATCAGGTCGGTAATCACTTCCTCATGGGTGGGGCCGAGGCATGCGTCGCGATTGTGACGATCCTTGAAACGGAGAAGTTCCCGGCCATAGTACTCCCACCTGCCGCTTTCCTGCCATAGTTCGGCCGGCTGTACTGCCGGCATGAGCACTTCGATGGCGCCCGCGCGGTTCATTTCCTCACGCACGATGGCTTCCACTTTTCGAATGGATCGGAGGCCGAACGGGAGATAGGTGTAAATTCCTGAAGCAAGTTTTCGAATCATGCCGGACCGCAGCATGAGCTGGTGGCTGACGATTTCGGCCTCGGCGGGCGTTTCCTTGTAGGTGGGCAAGAAATATCCGGAGTATCTCATGTTTTATTATTCGCTCCCTTTTCTTCGACAAATTTACGGACTTCCGCGATGAGCGCATCCGCCAATTCACGTTCGGGCACCTTCTTAAGCACCCTCCCGCGTTTGAAAAGAATTCCCTGCTTTCGGCCCCCGGCCACCCCCACATCCGCCTCCCGGGCCTCGCCGGGGCCGTTTACCACGCACCCCATGATCGCCACTTTGGGGGATGCCGTCACATCCGAGAGGGCCTGTTCCACCTTGTCGACCAGGGAAAACAGGTCGATTTCACAGCGGCCGCACGTGGGGCAGGAGATGATCTCCGGCCCACGGCGCCTGAGGCCGAGGGCCCTGAGAATTTCGTAGGCCACGCGGACTTCCTCTACCGGGTCCCTGGTCAGAGAGACCCGAAAGGTGTCGCCGATTCCCCCGGCCAGCAAGAACCCGATGGCCATGGCGCTCTTGACCGTGCCCGCAATGAGGGTCCCGGCTTCGGTTACGCCGAGATGGAGAGGGTAGTCCACCCGCTCGCTGAGCAACCGGTATGCGGTTATGGTATCCATTACATCGGACGATTTCAATGATATCTTTATTTTGCGGTAGGCCAGATCTTCAAACAGCGCCACATGGGCCATGGCGCTTTCCACCAGCGCCTCGGGCGTGGGGCGACCGTGGCGTTCCAGGATCTCTTTTTGCAGGGACCCGGAGTTGACGCCGATCCTGATGGGGACGTTGCGCGGACGCGCGGCCTCCACCACCTCTGCAACGGCTTTTGGTCCGCCGATGTTTCCGGGATTGATCCTCAGGCCGTCCGCCCCGTTTTCGAGCGTGCGGATTGCCAGGCGATGATCGAAGTGAATGTCGGCGATAAGCGGGACTCCCACCTGCCGCCCGATATCCGCGAATGCCTCGGCAGCCGGTTCGTCCGGCACGGCGAGCCGAACGATGTCGCAGCCCGCCGCTTCCAGGCGGCGGACCTGTTCCACCGTGGAGGGGACGTCTCTGGTGTCCGTGTTGGTCATGGACTGGACCGCAACAGGCGCATCCCCTCCGATGGGAACGTTCCCGATCCATATCTTGCTGGTCGGCTTTCGTTTTGCCGGCATGTCGCTCATGTTTATTCCATCTACAAAACCTGGTCCTCTGGGCCAGGTAAACGTTTTCCGGCTATGCCAATGCGGGAATAAGGTTTCCCCGCCCAACTACGGCGGGATCTTCGACAGGTGTCCCGTCTTCGCTGCTTCGCAGCTACGCCGTGGCAAGCAGTGTTCA
>JAFDKD010000255.1 GCA_019307165.1 Deltaproteobacteria bacterium
CGACCGGTCCACAGGATCAGGTCTTACAGTTGAAAGAATAGCTTCATAGTCTAGACCATATCCGGTAGTATTTCGAGCCCATGCTTCACGTTCACGGCCTTGGTTGCAGGGGCGGGGGCATTATTCCATAAAAAAACCCCCTGTGTGCTGCACACAGGGGGCATGGAGGAGGGAGCAAGTGTCAGTCGGAAGCCTGCGAAATCAGGTCCTCAGAAAATTCTTTACGAATTTTGACCAGCTTTCACCTTCCAGCTCCGAGAAAATGTCTTCCACGGAATCGCCTCCGTCGGCGGCAAGTCTCATCTCGTCTCCGGCGACTGAGAATAGATGGTCCCGCTCTTCTTCCATGTACTTTTCCGCGTCTTCGCCGTAGTACAATCCCTTGAGGTTTTTTCTCAATTTTGTAGGCTCCACGATAAACAGCCAGCCGTCTTCATAAGGCGATTCATTGACAAGGTCTGCGGCCGTCCGAACCCGATCATTGATATGGGTTACGATGCCGTCAACAGGTGACAGCACTTCCGCGGTTTCGCCGTTGCGCCTGACCTTAAATGCCGCTTCGCCCTGCTTTACCTCATGGCCGACATGGGGGATCTCAAGCTGCTTGAGCTTCCCTAGGATTTTTTGGGCAAAATCGTCGAGTCCCACCCTGACCCGTCCGCCGTATTCCGGCCTGGCCCAGGTATGGCCTTCGTGATAGTAAGTGTCCGCCGCCAGATCGAAACCCCCGGCCCGGCTATGTTCATGGACCGGCAGCGTCTCGGCCTGGAGTCGTTCCTGCATCATCTGGTCAAATGAGCAGTTGCCGCACTCGTAGGCATTGGGGCACAGCTTGCGGCCCACTTCGCCGGTGATCATATAACGGCATTTCCGCTGGGAAGCGGGGAACTGCATCATTTTCTCCACCCAGGTTTCCGTGAACTTTTCGCTGGATGCAGCAATCGGCATGGCGGCCATGGACTCTTTCTGGCGGGCCACCTTGAGCTGCATGCCCTGGTCGTATACGCAGGTGGAGCAGTCATAATTATTGTCGCAGAGCTTGTAGGACACCACCCCTGCTTCCATCCACACACATTTCTTTTTTCCCGGCGGCACAATCTTCATGGACGTTCTGTTGGCCTTGGCTCCCATGTCATTCCCTCCTTATCAAATCGATGATGTGGTTTTTCGAGTTTGGCATGTTTAAAAGCAAACTGCGTGCCAGTGAGGGGAGGAAGCGTCGGTAAAATGATCTAATATATTGATAATACAAAATAAAATTTATTGACCCCGATCATTCACGCCTTTCGCGTGAGGTAAGTTTGATGCCGAAAAATTCGGCAACCATTGGGTTCCGAAAACAACTAGACGCATAACTGATTGAAATATTTAGGAAACTATCTTTTGCCGAAAAAAGCGGCGCATGCCGAAAATTTCGGCATTTGTTGGGCCGGGAAATACCATTTTTCCGTTCCGCTGCCCCTCCAGTCAGGAGAGATGAAAGTCCCCCTTTTTCCAAGGCTCTTCCGGCTTTTCAGTGGGTAACAGGGTACGGAAAAGCCTATTAATTGAAACCGGCAACATTCGTTGTCGTGGTCGTTGTCGTAATCGCCTTAAGGCACCCAACTCTCTCTGAGGGCGTATTTGAGTGAAACCCGATAGAGGTCAAGCTGCTCATGACCGAACTGCATGATCTGCTAGATTACGACAACGACAACGAACACGACCACCGCTTAGCTGAGCACGAGCACACCAGAAAACGGCGCACGAGCACTAGCGGTTGTTAACGCAATATCCACCCACTGAAAACCCGGAAGCCCTCTTTTCAAAGGGGGGAGAGCGCAAAGCAACCCGCAACCCTGAACCTTTGAACCTTTGAACCCTACGAAGTTACACAAGAGCTATGAGCTATCAGCTTTCAGCTGACGGGGTATTGCGGATTTTTCAAGATACCATTTGAAAAGCTCGAGGCAGGTGGGGCAGAAGTCGGGCTTTTTCAAGTCCGTATGCTCTATGTGTGTGGAAGAGTACATGACGCAACGACGGTCTCTGCAATGGGTAAGCCCGAAGCAGTGCCCCAGTTCATGCAAAGCGGTCTTTTCCATTCGCGCCAGAAAGATCGGTGGATCGGGCGACTCGCCGTAATATTCGGGACGAAGGCGATGGGTTGAAATAACGGCGCATCGACCCTTGATTTCGGCCAGTCCGAATACGTACTTGAGGATGGGAACAAACAGATCGACATGGGTGATTCCCATGAACATCAGGCCATCATCCGGGCAGCATTCGCTCAGGTGCTTCAAAATGAGCTTTGAATTGTATTGGCCTCTTCCCCGGTCATAGGCATAGGCAGGATTCTCCATACCGGCGGAGATAATGCCGGCGACACCGCAACGGCGCTCGATGGATCGGGCAATCCGGTCGAGAACGTCCCCTTCGACAAAACCGATGGGACAGAGGATGATGCGTTTGGGCAAGGCGATTTATAGGGCCTCCAGTTTATGCCATAGGTAATCACCTGGTCCTGCTCCGCAGGGTGGGATCTTTGATGTGACCGTCGCAAATCCCGCTTCGCCAGGTTGCGTCAGGTTGAGGTTCAGGTTGAGGTTGAGAGAAGGACGATAAGAAAATTTAAACAACTTCTTAACCTCGGCCTCAACCTCAGCCTTGATTTTTTTCACTTGCCCTTGGCCTCCAGCCCGTATTTCCGTATCTTGTTGTAGAGCGTCTGGCGATCGATATCCAGTTCCCGCGAGGCCTTGCTGATATTCCAGTCGGCTTCGTCCAGGATCCTCCGGATATGTATTTCCTCCATCATCTTGAGCGATTTTGGAAGGTTTTCGGGGACCGCGGCTTTTCGCGGGAAAGGCAGGTCATCAAGGACGATCTCTTTGCCCTGACCGATGACGAGCGCTCTTTCGATGATGTTTTCCAGTTCCCTGACATTTCCGGGCCAGTCATAATTCATGAGGGCTTTCAAGACGGACGGGGCGATTTTCATCTCATCTTTATTCATTTCAAGACAGAACTTGTGAATGAATGCATCCGCCAGCAGGGGGATATCCTCCTTCCGCTCCCTTAAGGGCGGGACATGGATGGAGATCACGTTCAACCGATAGTAGAGATCCTCCCTGAACCGGTTATCCGCGATAGCCTTTTTGAGGTCGCGATTGGTGGCCGCCAGGATCCGGACGTCCACCGATATAAGCGCTTCGCCTCCCAGGCGTGAAAATTCCTTGTTTTGCAGGACCCTCAGGAGATCCACCTGGGTTCTCAGGGTGATGTCTCCGATTTCATCTAGAAAGAGGGTCCCACCGTCGGCCATCTCGAAACGCCCCCGTTTGGTATGCTCGGCACCGGTGAAGGCGCCCTTTTCATAACCGAACAGTTCGCTTTCCAGCAGGGAGTCGGGCAGGGCCCCGCAACTCACGGCGATAAACGGGTTGTAGCAGCGGTTGCTGTTTCCATGAACGGCCTGGGCGATCAATTCCTTGCCGGTGCCGCTCTCGCCGGTAATGAGCACCGTGGATTCGGTCGGCGCCACGCGGGAGATCAATTGGAAGACCGCCTGCATGACGTCGCTTTTCCCTATGATTTCATCATACCGGGACCTTTCCTCCAGTTTCTGCCGCAGCAGAATGTTTTCCAGGACCAGATCCCGGTGGTCCACAATCCGTTTGATGAGCAACTCGACCTGGTCGGGGTCGAACGGTTTGACCAGGTAATCGAAGGCCCCTTCCTTCATGGCCTGCACGGCCGTATCCACCGTGGCATAGGCCGTCATCATGATGACCTCGGACTCCGGGAGGATGCCTTTGAGCCGCTTCAAGGTCTCCAGACCGTCCATCCCCGGCATTTTGAGGTCCAATAGAATGACTTCCCAGTTGCGTTCTCCGGCCATGGCGAGCGCGTCCTCACCGCTCGCCGCCACGCCCACCTGGTAGTCGTCTTCTATCAGCCAGTCCTTGAGCGATTCCCGCATGGCCGCTTCATCGTCAACCACCAGAATACAGGGTTTTTTGGTCATTTACCCACTCCTTTCAGCCGGCAGTCTGACCTTGAACACGGTCCCTTCTCCCGGGCTGCTTTTCACCTCTATGGCGCCCTTGTGCCGGGCGATGATGCCGTACGCCACGGAAAGCCCCAAGCCTACCCCTTTGCCTTCTCCCTTGGTGGTGAAAAAAGGCTCGAATATATTTTTCAGATCCGCTTCGGAAATACCGCAACCGGTGTCCGATACCGCGACTTCGACAAAACCATCGCCGGCCAAGTTCTTTGCGGTTACCGTCAGCGTGCCCCCGGCGGTCATGGCTTCGGAGGCGTTGCCCACAAGATTCATGAAGGCCTGCTGGATCTGCCTGAAATCACAATTTATCCGCGGTAAATCAGGGGCCATTACCTTAACCAGTTCGATCCCTTTTATTTCAAGATCGTGGGCCATGAGGATCAGGGTCTTCTCGATGATGTCTTCCACGCGGTGGGCCGCGACGGTCATTTCGGACTGCCGGGCGAAAGCCAGTAGGTTTTTCACGATTTCCCCGCACCTGGCCGTTTCCGATTCCATGACACCCAAATGCCGGGCGATATCCCCCAGTCTGTCCTGACTGAATCGATCCGGCCCGGTCAGCTTCATCAACAGCCGCGTATAGGTTAGAACGGCGGCAAGGGGATTATTGATTTCATGCGCGATGGTGGCCGACAATTTGCCCAATGAGGCCAGTTTTTCCGAAGCAATGACCTGTTCCTGGGCCTCCTTGAGGTCTTGGTAGGCCTTCTTTAGATTCTCATACAGGTTTGCGTTTTCCACGGCCACGCCTATCTGGTTGCCGACAGCCGTCAGGAAATCCACAAAATCGGGTGAAAACCTGAAATCGGTATGGCTGGACACCACCATGACGGCCACCGGCTCACCTTTGGAGATCAATGGCATATAAATGGAAGCTTTAAGCCCCTCTTCAACAAGATAATCCACGAAAGGGTCTTCGGGTCGCTGCAGATTGTTTACGGTTTTGATTTTATTGGTGATCACCGTTTCTCCCAGGAGGCCGTCACCGGCCTTTCGGGTCTTTATGGCCGGATTTTCGATAAACCCCGATGAAAGCCCTTTATGGGCCGCGAGGGAAAGTATCCTGCTGCTTCTGTCATACATATAAATCCGCACACTGTCGGGTTCGAGGATCTCCAGCATTTTGTCGACCGTGCTTTTCAACACCTCGTTCAAGTCCAGGGAGCCGCTGACGGTCATGGAGATGGCATTCAGGGTGGCGAGCCTGAGATTCCGCCTCTCAAGCTGCCTGCTGAGCCTGTCATTTCTCACCTGGGCTTTTTTACTCTCCGTTATGTCTCTTATGATGAGCACATGCCCCGCAATCTTCCCGACCTCATCAAGGATGACATTTCCCGTTATGAGCGCATCAAACGCGGAGGCGTCCCTGCGCCGGAGGCGGGCCCCGAAATCCAT
>JAFDKD010000256.1 GCA_019307165.1 Deltaproteobacteria bacterium
CTTAACTTTAGGCACTCTAGTCACTTTAGATCACTTTAGTCACTTACAGGACCGCGAAGACATTGAGAATTGAAAATTGGTTGTGGCGCTGCGCAGCAGCGCATCCATAAATCTTCAATAACTCAATGTTCAATATTCAATGTATAGGGGGCGGCCTCAAAGCCGGGTCCATAGGACCCGCGGGGCCTATGGACCCGGATCTTTACAGAAGTCCAAATGCCCGCTTCACTCCCGCAATATTCCCTATCCGTAGGCCGGAATCCCCTATCTTCTACCCCTGGGTTTTCTTTGTTTAGAAGATTGAGGGGAGCGCGTCCCTGATCTTGAAGGCTTTTTTTCCGTCTTATCCTTTCTCCTGCCGGATCGGGCTTTTGATTTCGATCCCGAGCTTTTGCGGGAACCTGTCGTTTTCGCGTTGCGGGTTTTCGATCGCTGTTTTGAAGCATTTCTTCTGTTGACCAACTCTTTTATGGCCCTGTCTGCCACTTTTTCACTGGCCGGGTTGTTGGGCCGCAAGAGAACAAAATCCGGAACCTCGCTATCCACTGTATAGCCGTCAATCTTTTCCACCGGGATCTTCTGCTTCAGCAGTTTTTCGATGGCCCGAAGATGAAGCTTTTCTTCGTGATCGACCAGGGAGACGGCAATGCCCCTTACACCCGCACGGCCGGTGCGACCGATGCGGTGAACATAATCCTCGGGAATGCCCGGCATATCGTAATTGACCACATAGGGCAGATTGCTGATGTCCAGACCCCTTGCGGCCACATCCGTTGCCACGAGCGTGCGGATCTCACCGTTCTTAAACTCTTCGAGGGTACGTGTCCGGAAAGACTGGCTCTTGTTGCCGTGCAGGGCAGCGGCATTGATTCCTTTTGCCACAAGTTTCTCTGTGAGCTTGTTTGCCCCGTGTTTTGTGCGGGTAAAGACCAGTATCCGGGTCCAGCGTCCCCTGGTGATAAGGTGGACGAGAAGGGCCCGCTTATTTGATCGGTCTACCAGGTGGACCTTCTGGACAATCGATTCCGCCGCCGTATTGCCGGGCGTCACCTCTATGTATTTTGGGTCCTGCAGCATTTTTCCGGCAAGCGTCCGGATCTGCCGGGTGTAGGTGGCGGAAAACAGCATGGTCCTGCGTTCAGCCGGAACGAGATCGAGAACCTCTGAAATCTCCTCACTGAATCCCATATCCAGCATTCTGTCCGCCTCGTCGAAAACCAGAAACTCTATCCGGGAAAGATTCAGGTGCCTCCGGCCGGCAAGATCCAGCAGGCGGCCCGGCGTTGCCGCAAGGATATCGATGCCGCGCCTCAGCCGATCGATCTGCGGATTGATGCGAACCCCGCCGTAAACCACGGTGCATCGAAGTGAGACCCGCCTTGCGTAGGCCTTGATGCTCTCTCCCACCTGAAGCGCCAGTTCCCGCGTGGGGGTCAGGACAAGTGCGCGGGGGTGCCGCCCGTTGCCGTTTCGGCGACTCAGAATTTCAACCAACGGGAGTGCAAATGCGTCTGTTTTTCCCGTTCCGGTCTGGGCGCGGGCAAGAATATCCCGTCCGTCGAGAATAACGGGAATGGCCTCGGCCTGAATGAGGGTGGGGGCGGTGTAGCCCTTCGCTTTAACGGCTTTAAGCAGTTCGACCCGAAGGCCAAGTTGATCAAATGACATACAATAATCCTAAATTTCAAAAGACTCTTGAGCAAGCAAATTCATAAGGATACCGGAATCTCATTCTTTCCTATTGCCTTTCTTCGCTGAGGCCCTCCAGTCTCTCCCATCTGTCATATGCCTCATCCAACGCCAGCCTCAGCTCTTCCAACCGTGCCTGGGCCTGTCTTATCTTCCCGCCGTCATTTCTATAAAATTCGGGGGACGACATCTTTCCATAGATCCTCTTCTGTTCCTGCTCCAGTTCTTCTATGCGCCCGGGAAGACTCTCCAGCTTCTTTTCCTCCTTGAAGGTGAGCTTTCGGGGGCGATCCTTCTTCCCCGGTCCTTTTCTCGATGCTTTTTTCCCGACAACGCGCTTTTTTTCTGATTCCTCTTTATCAAGTTGCGTTGGCCGCTGACGGATCCAATCGTCATATCCTCCGGCATATTCCACGACAGCGCCATGGGCCTCAAATACAAGCGTGCTCGTAACAACATTGTTCAGGAAGGCCCGGTCATGGCTCACCAGAAGTATGGTGCCGGAATATTCCAACAGTCGCTCTTCAAGCAGTTCAAGGGTTTCCATGTCAAGATCATTGGTCGGTTCGTCCAGCACAAGAAGGTTGGAGGGTCGGGTAAAGAGCCTTGCAAGAAGCAGCCTGTTTCTCTCTCCACCGGAAAGGATGCGCACAGGACTCCTGGCCTGGTCCGGGGTGAAAAGAAAATCCTTCAGATAACTGATCACATGGCGCTGAACACCATTGATAAGGATTATATCCTTCCCTTCGGCTATGTTCTCCTGAACAGTCATGTCCTCGTCGATCTGGCTGCGGAGCTGGTCGAAATAGACCACCTCAAGTCCGGTCCCCATCCTGATTCGACCCTTTTCCGGCTCCATATCCCCCAGAAGGATCTTCAGAAGGGTGGATTTGCCAACACCATTGGGACCTATGATGCCGATCCTGTCCCCCCGAATAATCCGTATGGAAAAATTTTCGATCAGGGGGTCGCCGCCATACCCATGGTTGATACCGGCCGCCTCAATCACCAGCTTCCCTGTATGTTCCGCCTCCTGGATCTGTATCCGGGTATTGCCGGCAGATTTACGCCATGCCTGCTGCTCCTCCCGCATCTTGATAAGGGCGCGGATTCTTCCTTCATTTCTTGTGCGCCTTGCCTTGATCCCTTTCCGGATCCATTCCTCCTCTTTTGCCAGCTTCCTGCTAAACTCCTCTCGCTGCGCCTCTTCAATCTCCAGAGTCGCCTGTTTACGTTCCAGGAACTGCCGGTACCTGCATGCCCAATGAACAAGGCGTCCTCGGTCAACCTCAACGATGCGTGTTGCAAGTTTTTGGAGAAATATCCTGTCGTGGGTGACAAAAATGATGGTTCCCCTGTACTTCTGCAGAAACTCCTCCATCCAGCTTATGGAAGGTAAATCCAGATGATTGGTGGGCTCATCAAGAAGAAGGAGGTCAGGTGCTGCAACCAGGGCCCTTGCCAGAAGAACCCTTCGCCTGAACCCCACAGACAGGGTTTCAAACCTCACATCAGGATCCAAGCTCAGCTGTGTGAGAACCATGTGGACATGCCGGCGAATCTCCCATCCCTGCGACCCGTCCAATTCCTCCTGCAGCAGGGCAACCTTGCTGGTTATGGCCGTGTCGGCACCCTTGGCCATGAGTTTTGTGAGTCGTTGGTATTCTTCCAGCAAAGTCCCCACCCGCCCCAGTCCGCCAGACACCACATCGTAAACCGACCCGCTGAGACCGGGCGGCAGATCTTGGGTAAGACCCGCTACTTTGACCCCTTTGTGAAGGGTGATGACCCCGCCATCCGGTTCCATTTCACCGCTTATCAAACGCAAAATGGTTGTCTTGCCTTCTCCGTTGCGCCCGAGAAGACAGACCCTTTGCCCCTTCTCTACCTGCAAATTCACCCTGTCCAGCAGAGGCAAACCACCAAAAGTGACACTCAAATCCTGAAAGCTTACCAGAGCCATATCACTGATGTAATCCCATGGATGGAGACAATCCTATAACGCCCATGAAAATACTCCTTTCAAAATCAACGTGGAGAAATCAAGTAACAGATAATCTCATGGGCGTTCTGATTTACTACGGGCGTCCCGCTTTGCGCTAGTGTGAATAGATGGAGAGAAATACCTTAATCATATCTTATCCAGCAGCCATTTCCATGCGGGAACCAATTCCATGATCACGCCGTTTTTCTCAATAGTCTCTTCCTCGCTGAGGTTGATCAACAGAAGTTCAGCGTCAGGCAAAATGGCGGACGCCTCAGCAAGGGCGCGGCATTCGCGTTCACGCGTGATCGGATCGCTGACGTCGGCTGCAACCTGAATTGCCTGCGGGGCGCCATCCGGATATTCAACCAAAAAATCAACTTCAAAACCGGACGGCGTCATGCCGTATGTAACCTTGGCATAACGGCGACGGAGTTCCATGAAAACGGAATTTTCAAGGAAATGGCCGAGATCATGATCCTGCTTGAACGAAAATGAAGCCGCCAGCCCCGTGTCATTGACATAGACTTTGGCAGGGTTCACCATGCGTTTACGCTCGGAGTCCGTATGGATCGGCACGCGATAAAGCAGAAAGGCATCTTGAAGATGGTCCAGGTATTCATGAAGCGTCGTTTTACCGACCTTGAATCCTTGAGATTTCAAATGATTATAAAATTTATTGACTGAAAACTTTGACCCGGCGTTTCTTATCAAATGTCGAATCAGTGTTTTTAGTACGGTAATATTGGTCACACCGAAACGCTCGACAATATCGCGGAAAAGCACCGTGTTTATATATCCTTGCAGCAGCAACTGCCTATCCAGCTTCGATAATCCCTGCGCTTCGGGAAATCCTCCATAATTCAAATACGTTATCAACAGGTTTTCGAGAACCGAACGTGTCCGGCTGTCAATTCGCTTCAGCGTTTTGGGATAGCTGATGCCATGATGCTTAATGAACTCCTTGTAACTGTACGGATAGATAATAGTCTCAACCGAACGTCCCCGAAGGGAGGAGGCAATTTCGCGGCTTAGCATTTTGGCGGATGAGCCACTAACATAGATCCGAACGGACTCCGTATCCAGCAAACGTCTGACAAATCTTTCCCAGCCGCTTACAAGCTGAATTTCATCAAAGAAAAAATACACCTTTTTGTAACGATTTTCAGGAAACATGACATAGTATTCATCCGGTATCCAGTGCAGATCTTCCAATGAAATATCAGCCAGGCGTTCATCTTCAAAATTGAAATAGATAAGCCTGGATCTCTCCACACCGTCCGACATACAACGCTTCATCATCTGGTATAAAAAATAGGTTTTTCCGGATCGCCTCATACCAATCACAGAATGCACCTTGTTTGGTATTGCCGGAAGCCGGAATTCCCTTTCAATAAGTTCTGGTAAATCCATGCTGATGGCGTCCGCAAGCCGCTGTTGAATAATACGTCTCAAAACCTACCCCTTTCATTAAAGACAAAATAATGAATTTTTGTCCTTTTCAATAAGGACAATTACCCATATATTCATCCCTTTGTAAAGGATAAAATATGAAAAAATGCACGTTCAAAAGGTGGATATAACGTCCTTTCTTCTTCCTATTTGGCTCAGTATCGCGGATGAAGCCGCTCCTACACCGGCCGTTTTTCGGGGACCATGGCACTTGTAGGAGCGGTTTCAACCGTGACAAAGGCAGGAGCATAACCGCAACACCCCTCACATGAACCTTGAGCCAAGAACGAAGAACAAAGAACAAGGAACCA
>JAFDKD010000257.1 GCA_019307165.1 Deltaproteobacteria bacterium
GCAATGATCGCAGGAATTCCGGGATTGCAGATATCATCTGAAAGGGGAGGGCCGTCCTGCCCAAGCGGCAGGCAACCACTTCGGAGCGGTAGAACACGTAAGAGCATTACGGACCTTTCAGCAAATTCTCCATGACCATGCCTGACCAGGACTCCGCAACGGGCTCGGGTTCGGTCGGCCGGGAAGGGGTTGCCGTTAAGGTGCCTGTTTGCCTGGGCGATGTTTCCCCATAAAACCAGAGTGAGACCTCGTAATCCGATTTTCCGTCTTCCCGGTCCGTAACCCGAATTTCGTCCGTAACCCGAATTTCCGCCCAGGTCATGTCCTTGCCGTCGATCCAGGTGCCGGTGTTGACGTAGATGGTGTCCACATTGCCCGAATGGTAATGGAAAGCCGCCTCGTGGGTGTGCCCAAACAGGATGATCCTGGGTGTGAAGGGATATTTGTCCTTCAGGCTGTCGGGCATCTCGAAAATGAGGTTGGCCGCGCTATCGAGACGGCCCACGTCGTTCCATACCGCCTCCACCTCTGAGACCCGGTCCTGGCGCAAGGACCAGCTGCTGTAAATGCCGTCGTACACGACGGCGATCTCTTCGACAATAGGGTCATAGGTATACCCGTCCATGCCGTTCATGGTAAACCCGTCCCACGGCCACAGACCGCTCCATAGGGCGATGGCGTTGAACACCGCAATAATAGCGGCGTCGTCAAATATCTCGCCCGATTCTTCCCGCGCGCCGAATTTCTGACCCCCGCTTTCTAAAGTGTCCGCGGGCGCCTTTACAAAGGTGTCCAGCAGTTCATGCATCGTGGTCACCTGTCCGGTGGAAGCGGCCTTGGTAGCGGCCATCCTGGAGATGAAGTAACCCATGGGCAGGTGGCCGCCTTCCCGGCTCCACGTGTCCGGTGCGTTGAACAGGCAGTAACGATGCCCGTGTTCCGCCCATATGACACTGTCTCTCTTGTAGGCGCCCAGGCCGGGGGACTCGGAAATAACGGCCATGCCCGGAAGGGCGTCGGCAAGGGCCCCCTTGTTTTCCGTCTGAAAGGAAAGCATGTCGTGGTTGCCCGTTACATAGGTGACGGCAATGTCCGTGTTGTCGCAAATCGCCTTGAGGGCGGCCACGATGTCGGCGTTGGTGTCGGCGTTCAGAACTTCGGCAAAGGACTGGGGAGCATCCTCAACGGGCGATACCCAGTCATCCACCAGGTCCCCCAGAATGACCAGTTCGGCCACGTCCTCCCTTGCATTGACGTCGGTGAGGAATTGAGACAGGTCCGCGGCATGGTCCTTCAACCATGAATAGTTGGCATCCACGTTCATGTGCAGATCGCTGATGAACACGACCGTGTTACGTTCACCCGACCCGGAGACCTGGGCGGCCGACAGGACCCCCAGAAAAATAACCGTTGCGATTAATCTCAAACCCATTATTCCTCTCCTTGCATCTTATGTGGACGCGGATAGGGTCAACCGATTACGTGATGCATGAGGTCAGCTGTGAACGGCCTTGACCCTCCCCACAAGACCGGTTTCCAGGCGAACCTTGATCCCGTGGGGATGGGCGGCGGATTTTGTCAGAATATCCCGGACGATGCCTTTGGTAAGCTTTCCGGTTCTCTGATCCTGTTTTAATACAATGGAAACTTTCAGGCCGGCTGGAATATCGGCTCTTTTTGTTCCCTCGGTCATTTGGAAATTCCTTTGTTTCGTTATGGCCTTCGTGCAAGAAAGATCGTGCGCCTGCCGCCTTTTCCGGGTTTACGGGCCGGTACGATTACGGTTTCCGTCCGAAATCCGCACTGTTTCAGGCGACGGGTGAATGCCTCGTCTGCACCGGAAGACCAGACGGCCAAAATCCCTCCGGGGCGCAGTGCGGAAAAGGACATTTTCAGACCGGGTTCGAAGTAGAGGCGATCATTGGTCTTCCGCGTAAGCCCGTCAGGTCCGTTGTCTACATCAAGAAGTATGGCATCCCAAGCGGCCTTTCTTTTTCTGATGGTTTCCACCACATCTTCTTCTACGACGGAGACGCGGGGGTCATCCAGCGGCGTTCCTGCAAGGTGCCCCAAGTGCTCCCGGTTCCATCCGACCACGGCCGGGATCAGTTCGGAAACGGTGATGATCGTATCCGGCTCTGACCGCCCAAGTGCCGCCGCAAGGGTGTAGCCCATACCGAGGCCACCAATGAGAATCTTGAGGGATGATTTTCGTTTGAGGCGGCCGCATGCGAGTTCAGCCAACGCACTTTCCGAACCGTGAAGGCGGCTGTTCATCAGTTCCGTTCCCGCGGTGCGGATCGAAAACTCCGTGCCTCGGTTCAGCAGTATGACTTCTCCTTCATGTCCGGGGACCTCGGCCCGGCCGATCTCTTTCCAGGGAATCACGATCTTCTCTTCAGGCGGATTGACTGAATGATTTCGTCGAGTTGATGGAGAAACCGTGATCGATCGCTCTTCTTCATCGGCGGCGGTCCGCCTGTAATCTCCCCTAAAACACGGAGTTCCGACAGTAATTCTCGAGCCGCGACGGCCTGGCCGATGTTGTCTTCCGTAAACGGTTTTCCGGTTGGACCAATGACACGTGCGCCTTGTTTCAGGCAACGGCTCGCAAGCGGAATGTCGGCGGTGATCACAATGTCGCAAGACGTCACGTGTTCGACAATCCAATCGTCTGCAGCGTCCAATCCCCCATCCACAACTTTAAGTGCAATCGCCCGTTCATTCGGAACCCGCATCCAGGCGTTGGCCACCAATGTGACATCAAGACCATATCGGTTGGCGACGCGGTACACCTCCTGTTTGACCGGGCACGCATCGGCATCGACAAAGATGTGCAGCAAATGAAGATCCTCCGGTTTTCCCTCTGGTCATTTCAGATACATTGTAACACGCAACTCCCACATCATATGAAAGAAAAGTTTGGGTGCCCGCGCCCAGGCCCGCACCCTTACCTTCAGCGGCTTCGGCAAGCCGGTGGCGGGCGACACCTACATCCGCTGCCGCATCGCATCGGAGGCATCCGAAGTGGCGCTGCCCACGGGCCGGGCCTACTCTAACCTCTCGGCCGCTGCCTCATCATGACCCGGGGTATTGAGCGCCGAAAGATTTTTTAAACGATCCGACGCCCCTCCCAGTGCAAGAAGACTTATCATGTTCGGTTCTTAGGCAGGTCATGGCTCAGACCGTTGGAAAAAATATTGACATGTGCATACAAATGTACATATAATAAAACCCTATGTTTGAATGGGATGAATCGAAGGCCAAAAAGAATAAGTCCAAGCACGGCATCTCATTCGCCGATGCTTTCGCAGTCTTTGAAGATCCAAACGCCCTGACGCTTGAGGATTCTAAGAATGATGAACAGCGTTATGTCACCGTTGGAATGGACGCCTTTGGCCGTATACTGGTAGTTGTTTATACATGGCGGACGGACAACATTCGAATCATTTCCGCACGCAAGGCCGTGCGTTACGAGGTGAGGCAATATGAAGGCGAAATATGACTTTAGTAAAGGCAAGCGGGGTGCCGTGCTTCCTACCTCCGGGAAGAAAGTTCGGATCACCATTCGTCTTGATCGTGATATTGTTGATTGGTTTCGGTCCAAGGTGGAGGAGCAAGGCGGGGGCAACTACCAGACGATGCTCAATGATGCCCTCAGAACATATGTGGAAGGTCAGGGGAAACCTCTCGAAGAAATCCTTCGCCGCGTTGTCCGAGAGGAACTGCGAACCGTTCAATAGGAAAATGGCGATCCTGCTTGTGTTAGAGCGGGGCGGTTAACATTGCTTTCAATACGAAGAAAAGCATGAAATCATAGACGTTGTTCCCCGTTCCACACAGACCGCCGACGGACCCGCCACAGCCCGGCTGCAAGTATGATCACCAGCATCGTGGCGGCGCCCCAGTGACTGAGCGTGGGGATCACCAGGTCATTCCCGCGGATTACATCGACAGGTTCGGGATTCTCCGCATCTCGCCACGGCCCCGGCTCGAACATGACCCGGAGTTCGAGCAGCGTCGCATCCTCCTGGAAGTCTTTGTCCCGGTTTTTTTGTGGGAAGAGGCCGTAGCGGTTTGTGCGCCTCGCGCGCGGATTGACGGGCGGGGCGGTGGCCGCGGTGCTGAGGCGGCGGATGCGGCCGCACGCCGGGGTGATCATGTCCTGCGATGGATCAGCCCCCTGCACCGTATCGTTTGTCCAGCTGGCGGAAAATGATATGGCACATGATCTCCGATGTGCCCGCGCCGATGGTCATGATCCGCGAGTCCCTAAGGTAGCGTTCAACCGGGAACTCGCGGGTGTATCCATACCCGCCGAAAATCTGAGTAGCGGTCAAGGCGTTTTCAACCGAAACTTCGGACGCATACAGCTTGGCAGCCGCGCTTTCCATGACCAATCCGTGCGGTCCTTTTTGTTCCATCTCAAAGGCCAAATCCCAGATCAGGGCCTTGGCCGCTTCGACCTTGACCGCCATGCGCGCCAGTTTTTCCTGGACCATCTGAAAATCGGCGATGCGCCTGCCGAACTGCTCGCGCTGCTTGGCGTACACAACCGATTCCTCCAGGCAGGCCCGGGCCAGGCCCAGGCATTCCGCAGCCACGACCAGCCGCTCCGAATTCAGGCCGGACAAGAGGACGTAAGCGCCGCCGTCGACCTCTCCCAGCACGTTTTCCATCGGGACCCGGCAGTCTTCGAATACCAGTTCCCCGGTGGGAGAACCGTGCCAGCCCAACTTCTCGAACTCCTTGCCCGTTGAAAAGCCGGGCATGCCCCGCTCGATCACAAAGGCGGTGATGTTCTTGGCCTTGGCGCCTGACGAGGTCTTGGCATACACCACAAACACGTCCCCGATGGGGCCGTTCGTGATGAAGGTCTTGGTGCCGTTGAGGACGAAGCCGTCCCCGTCCCGTACCGCCCGCATGCTCATGCCCAGAACGTCGGACCCGGCCCCGGGCTCGGTCATTGCCAGACCCCCGATTTTTTTGCCGGTGCACAGGTCGGGCAGATAGCGTCTCTTCTGCTCATCCGTGCCGTTGCGGTTCAGATTGGCCATGCACAGATCCACATGGCTCGCCCAGCAGGAGGCCGTGGATACGCAGTAGCGCGCCAGGGATTCGCCAATAATGCATTCTTCGACGATACCGCCCCCTGAACCCCCGTATTCCTCGGGGATGCCGGTCCCGAACAGGCCCAGTTCACCCATCTTTTCCCAATTCTCGTGCCCGAACCGTTCCTCCCGGTCGATCACCGCCGCCAAAGGCGCAACCTGTTCCAGGGCGAGCCGGTCCACCATCTGCTTCAGCATCATCTGTTCTTCCGTGAATTGCATGGCGCCTCCTGAAATGATTGATGGCGTTATGGAAATCAGCGGTTAGTTCCGCCACTGTCTCTCCGTGAAAGCCTATAATATCTCGAACGCCAAGCACACGTCCAAAGAAAATATTGTCATCGGGGTCAAATTCAATCCGGGCCGTATACCCCTTGTAGGAAAGTGTATTTTTCATGGCTCAACTCCAACGCTTGGTTCGGCAATTACGCAAATTGAAGTTTTAGTCTTTTTCCAAGGGCAACAGCAACATTTTCCAAAGTTAGAAGAGTTACTGAAGAATTTTTGGGGTC
>JAFDKD010000959.1 GCA_019307165.1 Deltaproteobacteria bacterium
CGAGTGCTTTTTGTGGGAGAAACGGACAATGTCGCTCAGTATTATGGCGTGGGAGATCTTTTAGTGCTCCCTACCCTGTATGATCCTTTTTCGAATGTTTGTTTAGAAGCCCTGGCCTCGGCAATTCCGGTGGTTACCACCCAAGAAAACGGGGCTGCGGAAATTATCAGGCCGGGGCAAACGGGCAGCGTGATTTCGGATCCCTCAAATTGTGAGGAACTGGCGGGGGCGATTTCCCCGTTTCTTTCTTTGGAGAAAAGGGCGTCGTTTCAGGCAGAAGCCGCCGAATCGGTCAAACGCTTTACTATCGAGGAAAACACCCGTCGGACGATGGATGTCTACCAACGCGTAGTATTGATGAAAAAGGAAGTTGCTTCGGCAGAAAGTAAAGCAGCGAGATGAAAACGCTTCATATCAACACTGAATCGACGTGGCGCGGCGGCGAGCAGCAAGTGTTGTCTCTAATAAAAGGCTTGGAAACCACGGGACATACTGCCCATCTTATCTGTCAGCCGGAAAGCGGCATCCATCATCGAGCCCTTCAAGAAGGAATCACCCCGTTCCCCATGCGAATGAGAGGCGAAATAGATCCTGCGGCGACAATGAAAATTCTTCAGACCATTCGCCGGGAAAAATACGATATCATTCATTCTCATACCCCTCACGCTCAGGCACTGGTAATGTGGGCATCCTGTTTGTTAGCGAGAAAACCCCTAAGGGTCTTTACCCGCCGGGTGGAATTCAGTATTTTTCGCCACAGTTTTTTTGGTATGAATCGCTTTAAATATACCAAAGGCGTTGACCATATCATCGCCATTTCCCAGGGGGTAAGGAAAAGGCTCATTAAGGACGGGATTCCTCCGGACAAGATCTCAGTCGTCCATAGCGGTGTTAATGTTGACCAATACCGGGGTCTATCCGATGACTCTGTGCTCCGTGAATTTTCCGTGCCCGCCGCTGCTCCTATTCTTGGCAGCATAGGCTATCTGGAAGAAAACAAAGGGCAAAGGTACCTCATACAGGCTATGGAACAGGTGGCAAAAGAATATCCGGAAAGCAGGCTTTTTATCCTGGGGTCGGGGAGATTAGAATCCGAGTTGCAATCTATGGTAAAGGATCACAACCTGGAGGGAAATATCATTTTCACCGGGCGTCGGGATGATGTGGGTGCCTTTCTCAACAGCTTTGATGTGCTGGCGGTTTCCAGTGTGGAAGAAGGCCTCAATTCAACTATTCTCGATGCACTGGCGCTGGAAATCCCGGTAGTGGCAACTGATGCGGGGGGCATTCCGGAAATAATCGTCCATGGTGAAAACGGAAGGCTTGTCCCTCGGGCCGATCATGAGGCTTTGGCTTCCGGGATACTCTGGATGTTGCGTCATCCGGAGCAGGCAAAAGCGATGGCAAAGAAAGGGTGTCGGCACGTGAGGGAAGAATTCAGTGATGCAGCTATGGTGGCGAAGAACTGCCTGGTGTATCAAAAGCTGATTGCTGCGAAAGAAGGTGGAAGGACATCCCGTGAATAGACGGTTACTGATGCACGTTTCTCGATCTTGAAGCAAAAGGTGGTTATAACCGCCTAACCTCAATCCAGTGATTAAGGTCTCTCACCGTCATTTCTGAAAATCGCAGGATTTGGGTTCTATAAAACTCAGCCAGCCTGCCGCGGATCGATGACGGCATGGGCTCGTATTGTCCTTTCCTCGGGTTTTGGACGTAGTTTTTGGGAGTGAAAGTCTCGTCCACACCAACAAAGCTATACACTCCGCGAACAAGGCGTGAAAGTCTCGTCCACACCAACAAAGCTATACACTCCGCGAACAAGGCTGAGGGGATCTTCCTTTATATCATCATAGAAAAACACGCCGAAGTCCGGAAACGCTTCTCGCCAATACCCGAGATAATCTGCGCAGAGGCCTTGGGTGCGAATCCAGCGACCGTCATCATCCCACATCTTTTCAAAAGAAACAATGCGCTTGCCGAGTCGCTCCTTTCGGCGTCTCCAATACCAGTAGGCCGACCAAGCCCGGTCGATGGGGTTGCGAAAGATCGCAAAGACGCGGATACCCGGGTAATGAGCTTTCAGTTCATCCCGGGTCGAAGGTTTCTTGCGCCAGAACAGAAGGGCGCGCCGCGGGTTCCAGTGCGGGTAAAACTCCTTGCGCGCTGCGTCGGGGCGGGGCGAGATAAAATAGTTGGGCGTGCAGTCACCGGCCATTCGGCCGTGCTTCTCCAGGAACCACCGGTGATACCAGCGGTAGCCTTTGTGAAAGTGACGGACAAAGAAGTTTATCTCCTTCTTTGCCATCAGGATATGGGGATGCTGGGCAAGGACATCCGCGAGCCACGTTGTACCGCTTTTGTGCACACCAACGCCCACAAAATCGGGCCCCTCAGGCCGGGGCACTGGGGAGCCATGGTCCCTATATGGACTACATTCTTGAGT
>JAFDKD010000960.1:0-1776 GCA_019307165.1 Deltaproteobacteria bacterium
CGTGTAGGTGATCGAGGAACTGGGAGTACAAGTGCCCGACGGTGTGGCTATGGGCTGTTGCGATGTATCGCTGTTCAAATAGGTGGACGGGCTCCACGAATAGGTGAAAGTTCCGGTGCCGCCGGTGGTCTGCACCTGATCGAACTGGACCGGCGTCCCGGCGCAGGTCGTCTTGTCTTCTCCCGCGTCCGTGGAGAAGTCTGCTACCAATGGTCTTGTATGAAACTCACCACCGAAACAACTCCCAAATGCCAAAGCTATTATCCTTATCCTTTTCATGCCTGCTGGGGCAGTTAAATCAAAATCCCGGGACCCGCTCACTCCACTACCATCATTGGTGCTATCACAGACATCGGTGTGATCTATGCAAGCAACACCACTGTGATCTCCGGAATTAAAAGCTGTAAAGCTGCTACCGCTTGTTTCAGTCGAATACAGAATCCTTGTCCTTCTCCAACAAAAATTACCGGTTCCACCCGTCTTCGTAGCAGTAGCCGATACAGTTAAGGTGAAGGTTTCACCTTCGCAAACGGGAGAGGTTGTTGTAAACCCCTGAACAGAAAGACTCCCTGTGGCTTGAGCCCAGGCTGAACCGGGCACCGCGAAAAAAACGGCCAGGATGAGCAGGCCGATCACCGCAACGCCGCGCTTGACGGAATGCTTTCCAATATCCTTCCTCATTATCTCCCCCTCCTGAAAGAAAAACGTTTCTCTTTTCCTCAAAAACTTTTACCGGCCGGCACGGATGAATCGTTTTCCCATCCGAACCCTCAGCCGGGAACGTCCCGAATATAAAACCGCCGGACCCGATGGAAACTCCGGCCCTTCGGCTGTCCGTCTCGCAACGGGCTTGCCTTTGTCTAACTTAGCTTGAAAGACATAAAATAGGTCGAAAATATATAATATAATCTATGAACACGGATTATAATTAATCAAGCATACATAAGTCAACAAAAAAGGGCGAAAGGGGACGTCCGTTTTTCACGGTTTGACAATATAGCCCTTAAAGCTATAATACGGCCATGTATCGACTGAAATACAGGCACGGGGCCAGAAACTATCTGGCGCGTCTGCCCTTGAAGACAAAAACAGCCATCATCAACACACTGCATGCGCTGGTGATAAACCCTGACGACTCGGATCCGGATGTCCGTGCCCTTAATGGGCGGGCTGGTTTTAGGCTCAGGGTAGGCCAATACCGGATTATCTATACGCGCCGGGATGATGAACTGGTTATTGAAGTGGTGACCGTCCGCCCAAGAGGCGATGTTTACGGGAGGTGAGCATGGAATTTCAGACGATAAAGGAGAATGGCGAAGTAAAATTCGTGGTTTTGCCGGTTGAGGTATTTCAAAAGCTTCTGGATCGGCTCGAAGATGAGGCTGACTTACTGGCCATACAAACCGCCCGCGAAGAGCCTCTTTATGCAGGTGAAGAGGCCGAAGCCTATATCTTTATGAATCCGGTAAGGCGCGAGCGACTGGAGCGGGGATGGACGCAGCAGGAACTCGCCGACCGTCTGGGGGTGAAGCAGTCGACCGTGGCCAAGTGGGAGCGGGAAGGGGCGGTGTATCGAACCAAAACCAGGCAGAAACTGGCGGCGGTTTTCGGCATTGATGAGGCTTCTTTTTTGTAAAAGGACGACCTCTTCCGTAGTCGAACTGCTGCGGAGGGTGGAGAGGACGGGTGTGCATGCATGAGCACATCCCCGTTCGCCTGGATCCCCGCCTGCGCGGGGATGACAGAGGGGCGCGGGGATGACAGAGGGGCGCGGGG
>JAFDKD010000960.1:1784-2772 GCA_019307165.1 Deltaproteobacteria bacterium
CTCGAAGCGAAGCGGAGATCCCGCCGCTTTTTGGCCGGGGATGGGGGGCTAGGGATGACGGATCGCACACAAGCAGCTTCTGGTTCAAAACGTCATTCCCTCGCAGGAGGGAATCCAGGTAACAAAGCTGCGATGCACAGCGTACTCCGTCGGTGAGTGATAGGGGGATGTCCGTGACATATTGACATTTTGCAATCCGGCGGTTAACGATCTCGCCGTGAGCGGCGCAGAGTGTCACGCGCCCTGAACAGCACCCCTTCGACCGTCAGCAAATCGGCTGGCTGAATGGAGTAAAACGCACCTGAACCGGAGAACATCCGTAAACACTTACTGGAAGCCTGAAAAATGACACCCGATAGCGCCAACAAACAAAACCCGATCGGGCGGAGACGCACCCTGTTCTGTCTCTCCGTCATCGCCGTGGTGTGCATTGTCGTGTATTCCAACAGCTACGAAGGCCCGTTCGTATTCGACGACCTGCACAACATCTCGGAGAACCATTTTCTGCGAATGACGCAGCTGGATTGGCAAAGCCTGTATAACGCCGGATTCAGGAGCCCCCTGGAAAACCGCTTCGTGGCCAACATCAGCTTTGCGCTGAATTACTATCTTGGCGGGTATCACGTGGGGGGCTATCACCTGATCAACGTGCTGATTCACATGATCACCGGCATGCTCGTGTTTTTCCTGGCCGGGGCCCTGTTGCGAACCCCCGGCATTCTTCCAGTCCCGAATACGGGCGGCGCCTCAAGACCGTTTTCCCCGCAATCTCCGGAAAGGACCATTCTCATACCCCTTTTTGCCGCCCTGATCTTCATCGCGCACCCCGTCCAGACCCAGTCGGTCACCTACATTGTGCAGCGCATGAACAGCATGGCGGTCATGTTTTATCTGGCAGCGCTGCTTCTCTTTATTTTGGGCCGAATGCGCCCGGGGGAGTGGAAACGCTGGGCGCTTTACCTCGGAGCACTGGTCTCCTGGGCAATGG
>JAFDKD010000258.1 GCA_019307165.1 Deltaproteobacteria bacterium
ATTGAAGATTGAACATTGAAAATTGGGGAAAGACTAGAGACGAGAGTCTAGAGATGAAAAGGCGTTATTCGTTATCAGTTATTCGTTAATAGGCGAGCGTCTAGGGACCAGAAAGCATAGATCGGAATTTGGGATTAGAAAAATTTAAAATTTAGAATATTTGACACCACAATATTGAATTAACATTGTTTTCCTGACACCTGCCTGCCCACCGTAGCTCGTTAGAGCGCAGGTGGGACACCTGCTTGTCGGAGCGTAGCGAAGATCCCGCCGTTGTTGGGCGGAGCCGGGTCTGCCCTCTGCCCTCCGCCCTCCGAGAAGATCCCTTGAACTTCCCAGGACTTTTGTGCCATCATCGGTCGGGTAATGTCCTGTACATTCCAATGAAAGGAATCCGAATCATGAGTCTCAAAGACAAGTACGCCATTGCGGGCATCGGCGCCACGCCCCAGGGGGCGGTCCCGGGCCGGACGTCCCTGAGCTTTCACCTGGAGGCGTGCGCCAATGCGATCCGGGATGCAGGCGTTCCCAAGGAAGACATCGACGGGCTCATCTGCTATCGCGCTTTCCCGCCCGCTTCCAACGAGGGGACCCTCATGCCATACATGGTGGCGCAGCACCTGGGAATTTCCCCGACCCACATGAGCATGGAAGCCAACTGAGCCAGGAGCCATTTACAGCACGCAGTTGGCGCGCTGGAATCGGGTTTCTGCAAGTATGTGCTCATCTCCTATGGGCACAATGCCTTTTCGAGCGACAGCATGCGCCGCCTGCTCATGGAACGGGGGGCGGATGACGCGGTGTTCGGCCATTTCGGCGCGGCCGCCGGGTATGCGCTGGCCGCTCGAAGGGGCATGCACACCTTCCATACCGGTCCTGAGACGTGGAAGCACATCGCCCTGGGGCAGCGGAAGTGGGCCAACCTCAATCCCGCGGCCATGATGCACGACAAGGCCCTGACATTCGACGGTTATTACAGCGCCCGATGGGTGGTGGAGCCGTTTCGGCTGTTTGACTGCTGCCTGATGTCGGATGGGGGACGCGCCATCCTGGTCACCTCCCTGGAGCGGGCGCGGGACCTGCGTCACACGCCTGTCGCGATCACGGGCATGGGCCAGCACAATCCCTCAAACGACGTGCATCAGGCCACCCACCTGGCCGGGCCCACCGGGGCGAAACAGGCCGGTGAGGCGGCCCTGAGCATGGCCGGCATCACCCTGGACGACGTGGACGCCTGCGAGATCTACGACTGTTTCACTTACACGGTGGAAATGACACTTCAGGACTACGGGTTTTTCGGTCCGGGCGAGGGCGAGGACTGGTTCAAGGGCGGGACCATCGAGCCGGGGGGCAGGATGCCGGTGAACACCTCAGGCGGGCAGCTTTCAGAGGCCTATTACATGGGGCTCACGCCCATTGCCGAGGCCGCCATGCAGCTCATGGGCCGGTGCGGGGAGCGACAGCTGGGCCCCGCCACGAAAACGAAGGAGCCGGAAATCATTCTTTGCAGCGACAACGGCGGGATACTTCAGACGCATGCCTGCATTATTTTGAGGAAATGCTAAATGGACGAATACATGAAACCGCTGCCCAAGGTGAACGGAGATAACGAGGAATTCTGGAAAGGCTGCCGCGAACACCGGCTCATGTTTCAGAAATGCGCGGACTGCGGCCACATCCGCTGGCCCGCGGCCGCGCTTTGCCCTGAATGCCTTTCCATGGATACGGAATGGATCGAGGCCGGCGGCAGGGGAACGATTTACACGTTCGCCGTATACCATGTGGCCTATCTCGCGGCGTTCGAGGAAGACCTTCCCTACGTGGTCGCCACCGTGGAATTGACGGAAGGCCCTCATCTGCTCACCAACGTGGTGGGGTGCGGTCCGGATCAGGTGACATGCGGCATGCCGGTGGAAGTGGCGTGGAAAGACGTCACCGCGGAATTCAGCCTGCCCAAGTTCAGGCCGGTTTTGAAAAGAGAATATGGAATAAGGAAATTTAGAATTTAGAATTTAGAAAACAAAAATACTGAAAACGTATCTCCAGACAGGATTTACAGGATTGGCAGGATATACAAGATGGTGTTTTCGATTTCCGGATGAAATCGAAAACTATTAATCCGCCTTAGGACCGGCGGGCAATTCCGTTCTGCGGAGGCAGGGAGAATATTGCCGCCGGTTGATATGATATGCCTACCACGGAGTACACAACGAATTTTGTTTTATCCTGTTTATCCTGTCTAAAATTTCTTTATCGCCAGGCATCTCCCATGTGCCGGATGTTAAACCAGTTGCGGGCTGTAGAAGTGCGCAAAGGGCCGGGCTGATCCCGCCTCGATTTTGGTGAACCGTTTCTCGCGGATCAGGTCGGACGGCGCATTGAAGTGTCCGCAGAATTCCTTGATAATCTTGTCAAGGTTGCGCTGGTCCTTTGGGGTCATATCGGTCACCTGGGCGCCCACGCCGAGGCAGTCGGGGGACACGTCGCCCCTCAGGAAGATGGCGCCTCCGTGAATACCGGTGCCCAGGCTCCTCCGCACAAGGGGTTGGTCGGTGTTGTTCTTCCACGATCCATTCCGGTTTTCAAGGCCCAAGGCCACCAGCATGCCGCCGGCCATGTATTCGCCGAAATATTCCTTGACCGTACCGCCGTAAACGATGACGGGGCGCTTGTTCTTGTATTCCTTCATATGGATGCCGATGCGGTAGCCGCCGTTTCCCCTGACAAAAACGGACCCGCCCCGGGCGGCCAGACCGGTGACGTCCCAGGCGTTTCCGTGGACGATGATTTTTCCGGCGTTCATGGTGTTTCCCACCTGATCCTCGGCGCTGCCGTAGACGTTGATGGTGGGGCCTTCCATGAACACGCCCAGGTCGTTCCCGGGGGTGCCGAAGATATTGACCGTGCATTTCCCTTCCATGCCCGCGCAGATGAATCGCTGACCGTAGACGTTTGTCACGTTGATGATCTCGGCGCCGTCTTCGTGGGCGCCGTGGATGTACTCGTTCAGCTCGCGGTAACCGAGCAGGTTGCCGTTGTTCGTGGCGTCGATGGTCACTTCGGCATCATTGAGCTCCTGGACGCTTACGCAGGTCAATTTTAATCCTCCTTCGTTTGGCGGTTGTCGGAAAACACGGTCTTTATCGTTTCCAAAACTTTAGACACTCCAGCTCACTCTATTCACTTATGACACTCGGTTATTACAGGGCATACCATGAGGGCGCCCTCAAGACCGGGTCCTACGAGCCCGGATTCTTTATTGTTCCCTTAACTTTAGACACTTTAGTCACTCTAGCTCACTTTAGGCACTTTTATTCTCCCACATGTTTGACATCCAGAAGATCGGCGATTCTGGGATTGGGGCCGATATAACGGAGCCGGTCGCGGTTGCCCACCAGACTCTCAATGGAATCGATGCCCAGGGCGCCCAGGATTTCCTTGATCTCCTCCGTCCACGCGGTAAACAGGTTGATGATGCGCTGGGTGGCAATGTCTGCGTCCAGCCGGCTCACCAGTTGGGGCTCCTGCGTGGCGATGCCCCACGGACACAGACCCCGGTGACACTGCTGGCAGACCCGGCAGCCCATGGCGATCATCACGGACTGGCCCAGCATGACCGCGTCGGCGCCCAGGGCGATGATTTTGAGGATGTCGGCCGAGTAGCGGATCCCCCCGCCCGCCACGATGGAGGCCCGATGCCGGATGCCCTCCCGGCGCAGGCGCTGGTCCACGGCGGCCACCGCCATTTCAATGGGTATGCCGGCGTGGTCCCGGATGACCCTGGGGGCCGCGCCCGTGCCCGCCTTGAAACCGTCCAGGGTGACGAAGTCGGCGCCCGCGCGCACGATGCCGGACGCAATGGGGGCGCTGTTGTGGACGGCGGCGATCTTTACGCCCACGGGCACCTTGTATCGGGACGCCTCTTTGAGGGCGCCGATCAGCTGCTGGAGGTCCTCGATGGAATAGATGTCGTGATGGGGGTAGGGGGACAGGGCATCGGTCCCTACCGGTATCATCCGCGTCTCCGCGATGAGTTTGTTGACTTTTTCCCCGGGCAGGTGCCCTCCGTGCCCGGGTTTGGCCCCCTGGCCGATCTTGATCTCCAGGGCCGCAACATTTTTGAGGTACTTGGGCTCCACGCCGAAGCGGCCGCTGGCCACCTCGCTGTTGATCCACGGGCCGTACTGGTAAAAGTCCTTGTGCAGACCGCCTTCGCCCGTACCGGCGAGGATTCCCAACGCCTTGCTCGCGCGCAGGATGGCCGTCATGGCCGGATAGCTGATGGAACCCAGGGACATGTGCCCCACCGTGATGGGGGTGGAAAGTTCCACATGGGGATAGGTGTTCCGGTTGACGCTGAATCCGCCGTTATTTCGCTCCACGGACAAGGCGCGGGGTTTCCGGCCCAGGTAGGTGCGCGTTTCTACGGGTTCCCGCAACGGGTCGATGGAGGGATTGGTCACCTGGCAGGCATCCAGCAGCAGGTGGTCGAAAATAGACATATACGGGAGGTCGTTTCCCATGCCGCTCAGCAGGACGCCGCCGCTGGATGCCTGCTCATAGATGATCCGCCGCATCCGGTCGTCGAATGTGGGGTGGGGGGCGTAGGCGATATCCCCGTCCGTGATGCTGATGGCCCCCTGGGGGCACATGACGGCGCAGCGCTGGCAGGACACGCACAGCTCGTGGCTGACCATCACACGATCGCCGTTATAATCCAGGGCGCCGAATGCGCAGTTGACCGTGCAGCGCTTGCAGTGTCGGCAGGCGTCGCGGTCGATCTTCACTTTAAACCGGCTTGCGGTCTTGAGTCTCGTTTCCATAGATATTTCTGTTTCCCTTTACAGCTCCTGTCAAGCGAACGCGATCTCTCTCCCCTCCAGCGGGTCCGTTTCTCCGGTCCGGACGAGTCCAAGGCCCTTTTCTATGATGATCGGGTTGCCTGCCCGGGGCGCCCACACCTCATCCACCTCCTCGCCCAAGACCCTGACGGCGCATTCCTCGCTGCTCAGATAAACGGTCTTTCCCCCCCGGGCGGTGGCCGCTATCAGGGGCCGCAGCTTTTTCCTGTCGGTCAGTCCCATGAGAACTTCCGGCCCGTCGTTCATGCCGACGCAGATGGAAAACGGACCGTTCAGCATGGCGGGTCGATAGGTCTCGCGGACCATGCGCCACAACTCGGCGGACCCGCCGTCGATGGCATCGATCTCCTCGTGATACATGGGCGCAACCGCCATGCACGCCACCTCCAGGGGCAGTTTGTGCTTGCGCGTGAGGAGATCCATGATGTAGCAGACGACTTCAGAGTCGGTCATCAGCGTGCATTGGTACCCGAACATCTCCACGTACCGTTTATTGGTCCCGTATGAGGTGATCTCTCCGTTGTGGACAATG
>JAFDKD010000259.1 GCA_019307165.1 Deltaproteobacteria bacterium
TGGCGGCCGTTCGGCCCTGAGCTCACGGCCGAAGGGGAATCCAGACCTCCGTTTCGCTGGGTCCCCGCCAAATTCATGCGGGGACGACAAGAAGGGGGCGGATCGGAGATCCTGCCGTTTTTGGGCGAACACGACAACGAATGCCCTTGTCTTGGCGATCTTGGCGAGAGAAAATCAACCTCTCCCCCTAGCTACCTGCAACCCGCAACCTGTAACCCGGAACGCTGAACCTTGAACAATCTTCAATCTTCAATTTTCAATTTTTTTTAAACACCGCCCTTATCCTGGACAAATCCTCCCGATCTATCCCGCCGATGGTCCACATCACCGCCATGTAAACGGTGGCGCCGAGGATAACGCAAACGGCGAGGGAAACGACACTGTCTCGGGGGATAAACGTCAGCGTTCCGGTCATGAGGGATGCGGCAAACAGCGGCTTGAGCACGGACGGGATATAACCCGATATCGGTTCCAGCCGGTGTGACACCAGCAAGGCGTAGAGGTAACCGGCCAGCATGGCCGCGCCCAGAGCAATGGGGGCCCCGTGGATGCCGTATGCCGGAATCAATCGCCATGCCAGCAGGGAAAACACGATGAATTCCAGGATGGGCTTTCGCAACATGTCGTTTCGCTTTTCAAAAGCATAGAGGATCTGCCGATGGATGGAGGCCCAGCAGAGGAATACCACATAAGGGAGCAGACGCTGGACCACATCGGCGGTGGGCAGGAACTGGGCGCCGATCAGAATGCCGACGACCGGCTTCACGAGAATAAGGGCGCCGCCCACCATGGGAAGCAGCAGCATATTGGTATAGCGCCAGTTCAACTCCACGGACCTGCCGAAGCGGCTGTCGCTGGTGGCATGGAATTCGATGAGGGAGGGAAAGACGCTGATCCCGACGACGCTCACAAACTCGACGATAAACAAACCGATCTGGATACCGAGACCCAGAAACCCGACAACGGCAAGGTCATCGATCCATCTCTCGGCCATGATAACTGCCGCCCATCGGGTCATCATGGCAAAAAGGCCGCCCACATATAACCAGAGGCCGAATGTCAGATATGCTTTGAACGGCTTGGGCAGCGGCCCTTTCTCGGGGGGAAGCGATTTGAGGGCCGGCACGGCAAAGGCGCTGCTGTTGAATACGACGCTTCCAATGACGGCCAGAAGAACGCCCCACTCGCCGAAAACCGGGTACAGGGAAAGAACCAACAGCATTCGTATGAGCAGGCGGCTGATCCCCAGGAGGGACAAAATACCCAGTCTTTTCTCCGCATAAAATATGGCCCCCACGATCATGCTCAGCGAAAAAACAGCGGCGCTCGAGGCGATGGCGAGAAAATTGCGGGCCTCATCCCTGAAGATGACGGTCCCGATCGACACGATCAATACGATGACCGGCAGCTTCACGAGGCTCGTCTTCAGCAACAGGGGGCGGACGGCCGAAGGGTTCGTGTTCAGATAGTCCGGCAGGTAGCGGTTCAGGATAGCGCCGCCGCCGAAATCGAAGGCATTGGCCAAAATAAAGAAGATGCTCAGCCAGTAGGTGTAAAACCCCATTGTCTGGGGGCCCAGCATTCGCGGGATAACGACCGCATGGGCCGCCATCAGCACAAAAGTGGCGGCCTTGGCCGCCATCAAGTATGCCGCCCCCCGCCCGATACTGGTCATGTGCCCTTCGCTCATCGTCCCGAATTCCTGGCGTTAGGATTTACCAGGGCCGCCAGGGTCCCCAGCCCGTACATCAGGTGCTGGAGCGCAAGCAGGACGGGTATCACGAAAATCGCCCGTCCATCCTTCAGTCGCGCCGCCCCATGCAGACCCGCGGCCCCGATGCCGATACCGTAAAACGCCGTCACCCCAAAAAGCACGGGCCGTGCGAGTGAAAAAAAGACGGATGCGCACGCCAGCGTGGTGAATCCTGCCACCAGGACCAACGGAAAAAAATAGGCCGGCTCCATCATCCCGCGATGCCTGCGGACAAGCTCTATCCTTGTAAATCCCCTCGTAAACATCTGTCGAATGAAGCTTCTCGGGGTCCCTCTCCGTTCATGCCAAACAAACGCATCGGGATCGAATGAGACAAGGTACCCCCCTTTGCGGACCCGATAGGACAACTCGATGTCCTCGCCCGCGGCCAGGGTCTCGTCAAACCCGCCTACGGCTTCGATCACCGGCCGGGGGATGGCCATGCCGAACCCCCTTGGGAGATATCGGGCAAGCCTTGCGCCCGCCTTTTGCCTGACACCCCCGGATCCCGCAAGGGAATTGACCGCATAGTCGACGCATTGTGAAAAAAAAGGACCATCCGGGGGGTTCCTGTCCGGGACCCCGACGGCCCCGAGATTCGGGGTATCGAAATGCCGGCTCAGACGGGTGAGCCAGTCGCTCTGAAACCGGCAATCGTCATCCGTAAAGACCAGGATGCGCCCCCTGCTCAACCGGATGCCGGCGTTCCTGGCGGCGGGAATACCCAATTGTTCCTGTCTCGAATAGACAAGCGCAAAAGGGACTTCCCGGCGCATAAGGGCGATCATTTTCCCGGTCCCGTCGGTGGACCCGTCGTCAATCACCACCACCTCGAACCAGTCCGACGGGTAGTCCATGTCAGCAAGCGATACCAGCGCCTTCTGAAGGGTTTTGCAGCGGTTGCAGGTTGGAATAAGCAGTGACACATGGGGGGCGTTGTCAGCCGTCATGTCCGTTCAGCTTCTGTTTTATGGAGTAAAACCGGTCCCGATCGGAAGAATAGGTGACGATTTCGCACAGCAGCCCGAAAAAGACGATCTGAAAGCCGACGATCAAAAGCAGTACGCCCAGCAGGAGAATGGGGCGATTCTCGATCCATTTCCCAAAAAACCAGCCCACCGTTATATAGGCGTTTATCACGAGGCCGATCAAGACAAGTATAAACCCGATGAGACCGAATATGTGAAACGGGCGACGGGCGTATTTGGTGAGCATCATGGCCGTAAGGAAGTCGAAGAACCCTTTCAGCATCCGGCCCGAACCGTACTTGCTGACGCCGTGGGCGCGTCGGCGGTGGCGCACTTTCACCTGGGACACCCGGAACCCTTTCCAGGCGGCCAGGACCGGGATGTACCGGTGCATCCCCCCCGATATCACGATTTCATCCAGGACTTCCCGGCGATAGCACTTCAGGCCGGAGTTGAAATCCCGTATACCGATGCCCGACAGCCAAGACACCACCCGGTTGTACAGTTTTGACGATATGCGCTTTGACAGAGTGTCTTCCCGTTCATGCCGCCAGCTTGACACCAGATCATATCCGTTGTCCAGTTCGGAGACGAGCAGGGGGATTTCCTCGGGAAGGTCCTGAAGGTCGGCATCGATGGTGAGCACCACGTCCCCTGACGCCTCACTGAAACCCGCGTTCAGGGCGGAAGACTTGCCGAAGTTCCTGCGGAATTGGATGATTTTCACCCTGCCGTCCGTTTCGTGAATGCCTCTCAGGACCTCAAACGAACCGTCCCGGCTGCCGTCATCCACGAAAATAATCTCGAACTCACCGCCCAATTCATCCATTACGGCGACGAGCCGCCGGTGCAGTTCTTTCAGGCTCTTTTCCTCGTCATACACCGGTATGACAATCGAATAGGACCGCGATGCGTCTTTTCTCACCGCTAGTCTCCTCTTAACCCTGCCAGGGCCCTTCGCGCACGGCCGGCGGTTGGGGAATCGGGACGGATTTCCGCTGCCCGGCTGAAGTGGCGCCGGGCCTTTTCCTCGTCTCCGCGCTTCTTGTAGACCAACCCGAGGTTGAAGTGGGCGGAGGCCATCCTCGGATTGACCTCAAGCGCTTTTTGAAAATATTCGCCCGCCCGATCGATATCGCCCTTTTTGGCCAGCGTCAGCCCCAGATTGTAAAGACCGTCTGCAAACCTCGGATAAATATCCAGGGCCTTTTCAAACGTATTAACCGCGTCATCGTACCTGCCCATGGCGCCATAGGCAACCCCCAGGTTGGAAAAGGCGGTCACCAGGTCCGGCTTGATCTTAAGCGCCTGCTTGAGTTCGGAAACGGCCCATTGAAATTCACCCGTCGAAATAAGCGCCTTGCCCAGGTTGCTGCGGGCCCGGGCGCAGTCGGGGGCGGTCTGCACCGTCTTTTTCCACAGGGTCAAATCATCCTTCCAATCGGCATTGCGATGAATGGATCGAACCGAGAAAAAGATCAGCAATACGGCCGTAATCCCGACAAACCAAGCCTTGCGGGTTTTGTGGGCGCCCAGCAGATTGGTCAGGAGGGTCGCTGAAAACAGGGCGAACCCGAACATGGGAAGGTACAGGTAATGCTCGGCCAAAAGTTCGTGGTGGGGAAAGATATGGCACACCGGCAGCAGGGTGATGAAAAACCACAGGCCTGAAAAGGCCAGCAGCTTGTCTTTTCCCGCGGCCCGGATCACCAGCATGATCACGACCAGCAAAACCGCGATGGAAAGCAGGACCTGCCAGTGTAAAGGAGCTGCCGCCACGGGAAACGCGTTATAGGAATAATCGGCATTCAATCTGAACGGAAAAAACAGCAGGAACACATAGTAGGCCAGAATCTCCGCCACGGTCAAAAAATTGGCGCTGAGAGAACCCCCGTGATAGCCGCCCGCGGTGGAGGGGTGAGTGACCACGGTCTTGTACAACACGAACAACACGGCAAGGACGAACAGCAGCGTGTATAAATACCTTGACTGCCAATAGGTTTGCCATATTCCGCGAAAGAGCTTCTTTAAATATCCCGGTCCGCCGATCCGTTGTATCAGGTCGTAGGCAAAGGCCGCGCCCGGCAACGTAACGGCCATTTCCTTTGTAAACAGCCCGAGCACGTAACAGGCAACCATATAGACGGCGTATCGAACCTTGGCCCGGCTCCGGTATTGCAGGAAGAAGTAAAACCCCATGAGATAAAAAAGACTGAAAAGCACGTCTCTTCGGCCGGAAAGATAGGTCACCGCATCGGTCTGAATGGGATGAACGGCGAAGATGGCGGCCGCCAGTAGCGCGACGCCGTGCCGCCGGCCCATGTGAAAGACAATGACATATACGAAAACGGCGGCGAGGACGTGGTAGAGGATATTGAAAATATGAAAGCCAAGGGGGTCCGGCCCGAACAGGAAATAATCCAGCATGTAGGAAATCATGCGTACGGGGCGGTAATAGGTGTATCCGGTGATCAGTCCGAGGACTCTCGGGACATATGTGAAGCTGGTGATCTCCACCCGGTTGACGAAGATATCGTAATCGTCGAACACAAACTGGTTGCTCAAAGAATTCCCGTAAACCACCACGGACAGCAGATAGAGGATGCCGATGGCCAAGCCGAGCCTCCGCCCTGAACCGGGCCGTTCCGTCTTTTTTGCCGGACGGGCCGACCC
>JAFDKD010000260.1 GCA_019307165.1 Deltaproteobacteria bacterium
ATCGGTACCTGTGGCAAAACCTTTCAGGCTGTTGGTGTTGCCATCCCTGCCACCATTCGGGAATTATAAAACATGTCAAAGAATAATATATTTGTGGTGCCAAGAACATTTTGGCCAGACCTATGTCCTTAATATTGCAGAACTATTTTTTTATGACTGTTAAAGATCAGTTTGACAAATCAATCGATTTTGGTACTTCAATATATCTACTTCAAAAAAACAGTAAAAAATACATTCCTCTGCCCGCCAAACTGTTCAAGGCGGGGAACATAGGCATCGGTTTCTCCCAATGTCAGTTTCCGGCCCGGCTGCAGAATGTTCCGCGCGTAGCCGAGGATGCGTTTGCCGAGGCACATCCGCGAGAAGGCGTCGAAGGTGAGCGTAACACGGCCGCCAGCGGGGCTCTTCCAGGCAGAATTGACGCCGTCGTAGACGCAGACGAAATTAAGGTCGCTTTGTTGGTCGCGCGGATCGACGTAGTACATGACTAGGCGCAGTTTTCCCCTCCATTAGGAAGTAGTGATGATAGCTTGTGTAGGTGCGGCCCTTGTAAGAGGACGTGACCCTCTCCTCTGCTGCAAGGTTTCGGTAGGGTTTGCGCTGTTGGGTGACGAGTCAACGAATTGAATTGCGTTCACAGGATAGCGGAATGGGGGGGGGATGTCTATATGTGGTATATAACCGAAATGATTGGAAATAGCAGCTTACTGCTATCAGGCAAAGGTTTGGGGTAGAGCCAGGACGCCTAAGATATCAAAAAGTAGCAATCACAGGCGCGCCCAACCCGGTGATACGAGAATAACACCTCACTAAAACCAGACTTTTTAAAATCTGAGCCTGCCTGCCACAGGTCCAACCGAAAGAAATTACATACCGTTTCCATGCCGGTGTTTTCGAGGATTTCAGAGACGGTTGCAATAAGCGTTGTAAACTGCAGGGTGGCCGGGTCATAAGATATCAAGATAAAGTTATCGAAATTTATCAACTTATTTTTATATCATGGCAAAATGATGACAGACTGAGGGCGTTTTTTTCATATGGATGCAATAATCATAGCCGGTGTTTCAAAATCTCAAGGGAGTCAGTTCAGTCTCAAAAAAGGTATTCATCTGACCAAAGATGACGAGATCATGTCATACCACAATCTGGGGCGGCATTTTGGATTAAAGCCCGCTTCGACTTTGGCTGACTACACGACCCCTTATCTGGGCGGCATATACCTGTACAATTTTCTAAACCGTCGGGGAATCACGTGTGGACTTATAAATTTCTTGGATCTGGAGTTGGAACGATTTAAGGATCTCTTGAAGCAAAATCCTAAAATCGTAGCCCTCTCAACCACCTTTTTGACCGACATAAAATCAGTGAAAAGCGTCACCCGGACGATTCGGCAATATGCCCCTGACATTAAAATAGTCCTTGGCGGCCCTCTTGTTTACAACAGCTATCTTTTGTATGGGATGAAAGACACGGCGTACGACACGGCTTCCTGTGAGCAGGACTTCTACTTTTTAAATCATGCCCCGGAACTCCACGACGATATTGATCTGTTTGTTGTTGAAGAGCAGGGAGAAACAACCCTTCATCAGATAATCACCACCATAAATAATCGTGGGGATCTTTCGACGGTCCCAAACCTCGCATCCTATGATCGTGACAATCAATTAACGTTTTCTGAAAGAAAGACGGAGGACAATGCCTTTGAAGAAGACCTGGTTGACTGGCGGGAAATCCCGGAAGACTATCTTTTCCCTATCTTCCCTTTGAGGGGCTCCCGTGGCTGTCCGTATAAATGTGCGTACTGCAATTTTTGTCATGGCAGGAAGTTTCGTCTCAAGGATATCGATATTGCCGCAAAAGAAGTTTCAGCCCTTGCGGATACTGGAAAAGTCAAAATAATACGGTTTACCGACGACAATCTCTTCCTCACCCGCGAGCACGTTGAACAGTACTGTAAAATGCTTATCAGATCGGGGAAAGGCCTGAAATGGACTTCATTTATTCGCGCCAACTCCATAACCGAAGATAATGTCCAATTGCTCAAGGATTCTGGATGCATATTGGCTCAGATCGGTATGGAATCGGGCAGTAAACAAATCCTCAAGGGCATGAATAAAAAGGATTCCCCCGAGAACTATGAGAAAGTAATAGAGTTGTTAAACGCCAATGGCATTTCTACCCAATTATATTTCATCGTAGGATTTCCCGGAGAGACACAGGAAACGATTGATGAAACCATTCAGATGATAAATCGTTTCAGCCATAAAGGTCCGGGGATAAACCATATCATGGTGTTTCCGTTTGTACTTGCGCCTCTATCTCCCATCTATCTCCCGGAGAATAGGGGTGAATATCATTTAAGCGGCTATATGACCCGATGGAAGCACGATACAATGGATTTTTCACAGGCATATGCATATGCCAAAGAATTCTTCCTGAGATGCAAGAATGTTTATCCCTTTTATGGGATTGATGAATTTTATGAAGTCGATATTGCTAAACTGAAAGAAGTAGCGCAACTCCGCATGCAAATTCGAAAAGCTGAAGTAATGGATTCTCCTGAGGGTGTGAAGCAGGGTTGGGATAAATTGCGAAACGTCATGACCTCTTGATCTATCAGCCCTACCAACGGCAAAAAGCAAAGGTCCGGCGGTTCAAAACGAGATGGAATAATATGGGATGCATGAAAAAATGAACGCTACATATAAAGTGGCCATCGTTACCGGTGCAGGCACCGGCATCGGCAGGGAAACCGCCCTCGCCCTTTTGAAGGAGGGATACGCGGTCACCCTGGCCGGGCGCCGCAGGGAGCCTCTGGAGGCCGCCGCGGAGGAATCCGGGCTGCCCGATTCGCAAGTGCAGGTGATGCCCGCGGACGTTTCCGATCCCGATTCGGTACGCGCCCTGTTTGCCGGGACCCGGGAGGTTTTCGGCCGGCTCGATCTCTTGTTCAACAATGCCGGAACCGTCGCCCCGCCGGTGCCCTTGGAGGACCTGACCTTCGAGCAATGGAAAGCCGTTTTGGACACCAATTTGACCGGGGTATTTCTTTGCACCCGGGAAGCATTCAAGATCATGAAGGATCAGAAACCCCGTGGTGGCCGCATCATAAACAACGGGTCCATCTCCGCTCACTCCCCAAGACCGGATTCAGCGCCCTATACAGCTACCAAACATGCGATCACCGGGCTTACCCGGTCCACGGCCCTTGATGGCCGAAAGTACGATATCGCCTGCGGCCAGATCGATATCGGCAACGCCGCGACCGATATAACCGTATGGATGGAACACGGCGTACCTCAGGCCAATGGCGGCGTGGCTCCGGAACCGCGAATGGATGTGGCGCATGTGGCCCGGGCTGTGGTGCACATGGCGGGACTGCCTTTGGATGCCAATATACAGTTCATGACCATCATGGCGACCAAGATGCCTTTTATCGGCCGTGGATGACATCGCACGGCTTTTACGTCAATGTTTTCAAGACAGCATGGAAAGGAACTTCACCTCATGGACATGGTTTTCGTAAACGGCAGGATCAATACCCTGGATGACGCCGGGACCGCTTGTTCGGCCGTTGCCGCAAGTAACGGGACCATCACCGCGCTGGGCTCCGACACCGAGGTCAGGAAACAGGCCGGAGCCAAAGCCGAGGTGATGGACCTGAAAGGGGCCGTCATGTTCCCCGGATTCATGGAGGCCCACAACCATCTGCCCATGTACGGCTACCTGACCGAAGGCCTCGACCTGGCCCCGTCCAAGGTCAAGAAAATGGACGACATTTTAAATTCGGTCAGAGCCGAATGCGAAAAAACCCCGCCCGGCACATGGATAAAAGGCTCAGGCTATGCCGAATACTTCCTGGCGGAAAACAGGCATCCCACAAGGACCGATTTGGACCGGGTAAGCCCGAATCATCCGGTCGTTGTCTTTCACACCTCGCTTCATGCCTGCGTTCTGAATAGTCGGGCACTGGAAACCCACGGCATTACCCCTGAAACGCCATCTCCCGAGGGAGGCATCATCGAGAAGGACCCTGAAACCGGAAAGCCCAGCGGTGTGCTCCATGACCAAGCCATGATGGATGTCTTCAATAAACTGTTTTTCGAGGACCTGGCGTCCATGAGCACCCATGAACGGGTGGCCCTCTGCGGCAGGACTACGGACAAGTTCGTCGAAGTCGGCCTGGTCTCCGCCGCTGATGCCCTGGTGGTGCCCCAGACGCTGGAAATGTACCAGGAGGCCCTGGCGGCGGGGCGTCTCAACATCCGCATCTACACCATGAATTACGCGCTTATGGCCGAACCCCTGATCGGAGCAGGCATCATGACCGGCTTTGGGGGCGAGCGGCTCAGGATCGGGCCGATCAAGCTGTTCGCCGACGGAGGCATGTCCAACCGCACCGCGGCCGTGAGCACGCCCTACCTCACGCCGCCCTACGGCAAGGGGCTCAAGATCCAGAGCCGCGAGGAACTCATCAAAAAGGTGAAGCGGTATCACGCCCTCGGGTATCAGATCGCTATCCACGCCCAGGGGGACGAGGGCATCAGCGACACCCTGGATGCATTCGAGGCCGTCCTGGGCCCGGCGTCTCCGAATCCCCTTCGCCACCGGATCGAGCATGCGGGGTGCCTCTACCCCGGTCTGCTGAAACGTGCGGCCGGCATGAATATCCTCGCTTCGGTCCAGCCCGTCTTCTTCGGGGAGTTGGGCGACGGCTTTATTGAGGCCTTTGGGCCGGAACCGGCCAACCAACTGTATCCGTTCAAGAGCATGCTTCGGGCCGGGATGACACTGGGCGGAAGCTCGGACTGCCCCGTATCGCAGCTCGACCCCCGGTTGGGGCTCCGCGACGCCGTGTTGCGGCGGACCCCTTCGGGTGTGGCGTTAAGCCCGGATGAAGCCCTGACCATGGACGAGGCCATTCGCCTGTATACCCGGGGTTCCGCCTACCTGTCTTTCGACGAGGCCCGTAACGGGACCATCGAGCCGGGCAAGCGGGCCGACTTTACGGTCATGGCCGCCGACCCGCGCGAGGTAGCCCCTGAAGAGGTGCCCGACATCCCCTTTACCATGACCGTCGTGGGCGGCGATATCGTATGGGAGGGCAAGGCTTGAAGATTCAGCAGTTGCGATTGAGCAGGATGGCGACATTCTGCTATGTGGTTGCGGATGAACGCTCGGGATCGTGCGCCCTGATCGATCCGGCATTTGATACGAAACGGATACTGGCTGAAGTCCAAAGCGCGGGATACGAGGTGAGTCACATCATCAACACCCACGGACACTCGGACCATACGGCCGGCAATGCCGCCATCAAGGCCGCGACCGGCGCCGACATCCTGATTCACGAACAGGATGCGCGTCGGCTGGAGAAGGGGTTGAACAAGGTCTTTTCCAGGGTGCTGGGGGGAAGGGGATCACCCAAACCGGATGTCCTCGTGACAGACGGCGATCTGATTGCCATCGGGGAGACACAGCTGACCGTGATCCACACGCCCGGCCATACGCCGGGCGGCATCTGTCTGTATGGGGACGGTCATGTCTTCACCGGCGATACGCTGTTTGTCGGGGCCGTGGGGCGGACCGACCTTGCCGGCGGGTCCATGAAGCAATTAATCGATTCTATCCGCGAAAGGTTATACACGCTTCCCGACGAGACCGTGGTGTGGCCGGGACACGATTACGGCGCCTCCCCCAAGTCCACTATCAGGCGGGAAAGGGAGACGAATCCGTTTACATTGTGATCCCATATTCGACATCATTGCTGTCTGGTGAAAACAGGTTATTATCGTTATAACTTGCTGTAATTACATGTAAATTTCAATAAAAAGCTGTCGTGGTCGTGAACGTCGATTCTCGGCCATCATCCAGGGAAACGACAAGGAAAATCTCACACAGAGCCACAGAGGTCACAGAGAAATAATTGGTTCAATGGTTGGCCCGAAGAATTTTTTCCGGATAGGACCGATGCATTATTTTTGCGAGAAGCCTAGAAGTGGTAATCCGAAAATAATAACCGAGTCTTTTTAGAAAATTAGAAAAGCTCTGCGATCTCTGTGACTCTGTGAGAGGTATATTTTTCGTTCACTTTATTCCATCTGCAAAACCTGGTCCTCTGGGCCAGGTCAGAGTTATCTGGCTATGCCAATGCGGAAATAAGGTTTCAGGTTTCAGGTTTCAGTGTTCAGGTGTCAGTACGAATTCGCTGCGGACGGCGATAAAGGCCGGGCTCAGGGTGATGGTGTTGTTGAGGTCCCGGAAACTTCGGTTGGTGCGCCCGACCATCACGCCTTGGGACAGGCAGTCCGCCAGGATTTTCATGGGTACGGCCTCGGCGACGGGTTCCCTGGTTGAACGATCCTTGACCAGTTCCAGCCCGGCGAACAGGCCCAGGCCGCGCACATCGCCCACCAGCGGGTGTTTGTCCTTGAGTCCGCGGAGGCCCTCCATCAAGTACGCCCCCATGTCGACGGCATTCTTGAGAAGGTTTTCCTCCTCGATGATGCACAGGGTTTCGAGCGCCGCCGCAGGGCCTGCCGTACAACCTCCGAATGTGCTGATATCGCGGAAGTAGTGCAGTCGGTCAGACGGATCGGCCTTGAATTTATCGAACAACTCTTCGGTCGTCACCATGCAGGAAATGGCGGCATAACCGCTGGCCACGCCCTTGGCCATGGTAACGATGTCGGGCGTGATGCCGAAGTTCTGGTATCCGAACCACTTGCCCGTCCGCCCCAGGCCGCAGACCACCTCGTCCACGTGCAGGAGGACGTCATATTTGTCGCATATCTCCCGGATAATGGGGAAATATTCGGGCACGGGGACGATGGCGCCGCCGCCCGCCGTGACGGGCTCGAGCACCACCGCGCCCACGGTTTCCGGGCCTTCCCTGAGAATGGTCTCTTCCAAGGCATGGGCGCAGTCGATATCGCAACTGCCGTATTGCTTGTCGAAAGGGCACCGGTAGCAGCAGCAGTTCGGGAATTCCACAAAACCCGGGACAAAGGGACCGTACTGGTCCTTGCGCTCGAACTGACCGGACGAACTCAGGGCCGTGATGGTGGTGCCGTGATAGTCGCGGTCGCGGAATATGATCTTGTGCTTTCTGCCGTCGTACTCCAGGTGAGAGAGTTGGCGGACGATTTTATAGGCTTTCTCGTTCGCCTCCGACCCGGAGTTGGAGTAGTACACCCGTCCCATGCCGGGCATCTTTTCTATGAGCCTTTCCGCGAACAGGGCGCCGGGCACACTGCCCGCCGTGTTGGCGAAATAGCACATTTTGACCAGTTGGTCGTGGACGGCCCTGGCAATGCGTTCACGGCCGTACCCCACATTGAC
>JAFDKD010000261.1 GCA_019307165.1 Deltaproteobacteria bacterium
AAGAGAATATCGAATATCGAATATCGAATATCGAGCAAGGAATGCCGAATGAATTGAACATTGAAGATTGAACATTGAAAATTGGGGAAAGACTAGAGACGAGAGTCTAGAGTCTAGAGGACCCATCCAAACATCCAGCATCTTGCATCCAGTATCCAGCATCTTGCATCCAGTATCTAGTATCTTGCATCTAGTATCACGTATCTAGCATCCCGCAATTTGCAACCCGTAACCCTGAACCGGGAACCTTGAACCCTGAACCCCAAACCAAGAACCAAGAACGAAGAACCAATGAAATCGAACTCACCTTACCCCATTCACACGGAAACGGGCCGGCGGCTTATGGAAATGTTCGAGTTGATGCTTGAACATTTCGGTCCTCAGAACTGGTGGCCGGCGGATGGCGAACTGGAGATGATGGTGGGTGCGGTCCTGACCCAGAATACCAATTGGAAAAACGTTGAAAAGGCGCTCCGGTCCCTGAAGGACGGGGGCTATCTGTCCCTCGAAGGCCTGGACGGCCTGCCCGCCGAGGAGTTAGCCCAATTGATCCGGCCGGCCGGGTATTACAATATCAAGGCCAAGCGCCTGAAAAACCTGCTCCGGTTTCTCATGGACCAATATGGGTCGGACCTGTCGCTGTTTCTGCAAGACGCGACGCGGTCCTTGCGAGAAGGCCTGCTCTCGGTCAAGGGGATCGGGCCGGAAACCGCCGACAGTATATTATTGTACGCCGCTCACCGACCCGTTTTCGTGATCGACGCTTACACCTATCGCATCCTCTACCGCCACGACATGGCCGATGATCAGGCCGGTTATGAGGAGCTTCAAGACCTATTCATGGACCATCTGCCCGAAGACGCCCCCCTGTTCAACGAGTTTCATGCCCTTATCGTGAAAACGGGAAAACACTACTGCAAAAAGCGTCCCCTGTGCGCCAAGTGCCCGTTGGAAGCGTGGCGCATGGAATAAGGGGACAATCCTAAGTTTCTTGATTTTTCAAATCTGATGTCGGCTCAAGGGACGGTCGGAGGGAGTCCGAGGAGGCGTTGCCTCATGAGCAAACATCTGCAGAAGAATCCTGCGAGGAATGAATCTATCGTCGTTGACGAGAAAACTGACGGCAAACCCCAAACCCAGTACAAAAACGCCCAGCAGGAATGAATAGATGATGGCACGATCCGGGTAATTGTCCTTGAGGCCGGCAACCATCATCGGTCCGAAAATCCCGGCAGCGGACCATGCAGTGAGAATAATACCGTAGATCACTGACATGCGCTTCTCGCCATAGACGTCCATGACAAAGGAGGGCATGATCGCGAAGCCGCCGCCGAAGCAACTCAGCACATAGCAAACCAGAATGGCGAAGATCCATGGGTTGTGTTCGGTCATGAGGAAGCCGAAGACAACCATCTGCGTTGCGAGAAGGAGACGGAACGTGTTGATGCGCCCGAGCCAGTCGGAGACACCGCCCCAAAAGATCCGCCCAAAGCCGTTGAACAGGGAACTCACCGCGATCAGCGTAGCACCGTAGGCAGCCAGGACGGACCGGTCAAGGGTTGGATCGCTTAACTTCCAAACTTCTTGGTACAGTGGAGACTGGAAGCTAATGATGGATATGCCCGCGGTAATGTTGAGAAAGAATAAGATCCACAGCATGAGATACTGCCCGGCGACCAGATACTCCTTAAGCGGGAGATCGAGGTTCTCAATAGCCGCTCCGTAGGCGTCACTTTCGCTGTCCCCATCGGCCCGGGCGGGGGTGTAGCCTGTTGGCCGATACCCCTCGGGCGGATTCCGCACGAATGTCGCGGAAACGAGAGCCGCAGCGCCTAGAATGACACCGAGGGCACCGAACACCGTCGCTAGATTCTCATTGCACACCCTCATGAGAAAAGGGGCCAGAATCATGCTGAGGACAAATGCGCCAAGGCCAAACCCCATGGCCACGATGCCGGTAAGGAGTCCCTTTTTATCCGGAAACCACTTGGTCACCGTGGCCATCGGCGTCACATACCCCAACCCGATCCCAATGCCGGCCACTGCGCCATAGCCAATGTAGAACAGGACCAAGCTTTCCACAGCAAGGGCCAGTGCCGCCAATGCGTAACCTGTCCCAAACAAAACCCCGCCGGTGATGGCCAGCTTGCGGGGCCCCATCTTGTTAAGGTTAATCCCGCCCCAGGCGGCCGACATGCCCAGAAAAAAGATGGTGAGGCCAAAAGCCCAAGAGGTCTGCGTGTTGCTCCAACGAAACTGATCGACGAGAAGCGGCTGAAAAAAGCTCCACGCATATACAGTGCCTAAACACACTTGGAGAAGCGTGCACATGACGGCGATGACCCATCGGTTGGGCACTCTGTCACAGCTGGGCATGGTCATGGCCGCCTTTTCGTTACGGCACGGAAGCCCCGCGCCGCTTCTCCGATTTCGTCGTTGCGTTCCAGCAGATTTTGGGCGTGCTTGGCGTTGAGTGGTTTGCCGCGGTCTCCATCGCCGCCGGCGTGCCGGACGTAGTTACCCAAGTCAACCAGGGGCTGCGAGACCCGGTATATGAGCACGTAAGAGATCAGGACACTAAAGACGAAGAGAATCGTCAGGAGGTATACGATCTTGCCGATAGCTGTTTGGACCTGAAGGGCCGTGTATCCTTTGTCTACGCCCACATGTACGCGGCCTGCCTCCCCCACGAGGATGTTCGCGGTGACCTCCTTGAAACTGCCCATGCCCTTCAATTCCCGATCGTAGCTGGGTCGACCGTCCCTGTAGTTGAGTCCGATCTCCTTCGGCACCCCCGGAACAAACGTATGGGCAATGATGCCCCCGGTTTCGTCTACCACAAACACATAGGAGACCCCCTTGATCTCGACAAACTGGTCGATGATCGACTGGAGCGCCGAATAATTTTTGCTGACGATCATGTGGACATTCGAGTCGGCGATGCTGAGGGCAATGGCCTTGCTATTGGTCAAGAGGTCGTTGGTAAGCTGGCGGTCCACCGTGTAGATGTAGAGAGCGGACGTGGAAATGACGATGAGCCCCATGAGGGCAAACATGCCAAAGAGGGTTTTCCGGTAATATCCGGCGATTTTCATGGCTTGGCCCAAGCTTTCCAGTCGGCGTCGTGGAACATTTCGAAATGACCCCCTTTGACAACGGTATAGTAGACTTTGTCCGATGCCTGTCGGCGATTCTCCGGCCCCCCAAAGGAAAGCCTGTCTCTCATCCCTAAATCAATGTCAGTCATACCCATAATCGCCTCTTGTAGATCCGCACGGTTTGGCGAAGGCCCCATCCGTCTGAGGATTTCCACTAAAAGTTTGGCATTCAGAAACCCTTCGAGACTTGTAAAGCTATAGTGAGGAGGCTCGTATTCGTTCTCGGCTGTCCTTCCCTCCGGATACAGCAGCGAATCCGGCGGCATTAGACTGTCCCGATAGCGGGTCATTTTTTCCTTGTACTCTCTCATCACGGGGATCGAATCGTCGTCATAGTGCGGGACGACCTGGGAACTCACAAGAAAGCGGGTGTAATCCCTGTTTGCCTTTCGACCGGCAGAGACCAGGAGGTTCAACATCTCTTGGCTGCCGACGAAAGAGAGCGTGGCGATCGGAATGTCGACGTTTCTGTTCCGCATATCCCGAACGAATCCTGCGCATGCGGCGTATGTCCCAATGGAGATGACAGCATCCGGGTTCACCTCTTCTATGATTGCCACCTGGCGGTCATAGCTGTGGTCGAAGCGCGTTCCGCGTCTATAGGTTGCCTCACCGGCAAGCATGAGACTGTGTCCGGCGAGTGCATTGATCACACCGGTCCAGCCGGCTCGGCCGTAGGCATCCACCTGATAAAAGACGGCGATCCGCCTTCGGTTGACGGCTACGAAATGGTCAACGAGACCCTGAGTTTCCTGGGCGTATGAGGCACGCAAATTGAAGGACACCTGATCGTACGGCGGGATACGGTTGAGGCTCGCTCCCGTAAACGGAAACAACAAGAGGAAGTTCCTGCTCTCGTATTTTTTAAGTAACGGCAGCGTCCGAATCATCGTCGGGGTGCCGACGTAGTTGAACAAGGCGAAGACGTCATCCTCGTTCATCAGACGCAGCGTGTTTCGGATACACGGATCGGGTTCATAGTAGTCGTCGTAAGCCTTGATCACGATCCGTTGTCCCGCAACGCCACCGGCTTCGTCAACACCCAGGAAATAAGCCGTGGCGCCCCGATAAAGCTCGATGCCCAGGGCGCGCGCGCTTTTCGTAAAGGCGGCAGACATGCCCAGGCGAATCTCCGGGTCATCGGCGCCGGTGTGGCTTGGACTTCTCTCGACGGCGCCTAACGCATCGCTCGGTTCGTCCTTCGCATGGGCTGATTTTCCTGCACCCCACGCCCCGTGCAGGACGGCCAACCCCAGAACGAGGGAGACAACAACCAAACGCCCGAGAATGGACCACTTCATTGGCAACCTCCGACCTCATATGAGACAGCCTGCAATTTACCGGTGCTTTGTCCGCCTCAACTGCTGGGGCTCTCCATGGGCTTGGGAAAGAAAGAACCGGGCCTGAACATGAACGTGGTCAAGACCAAGGGGCTTCCGGCTAAGCTGGGCATAAGTTAGTTTTCAACTAAATCAAAAAAATCGGAACGTCGGGCGGAGCAGTTCGTAAAACGGCCGTGGAGGGCGAATATTGGGTTAGGACTTAAGCTCCTTATCAGGTCATTAGAGCTCCGTTATATAGCCTTTTCCCATAACTCTGACCCCGGCGGCCAGGCTGCTCAGAAATCTGGATCTTAACACATCGCTCATGAGCGTCTTTTTTACAGGAGTAAGTATCATTCATCGGCGCCCTTACGTGCTGATTATCGATCTTTTTCCCGAGTTTTGCATACATATCTTTCGCAACAACGTGGCCCAATGGCTACCTCCTTTGATTATCTGATGATATGAAAATAAATAGGGCAGAGCGCATGGCGCACAGCGTTTCAGTCAGATCCGGGTGGGACCCAATTTTCCAGAAAAGCTCCTCCCCCTTGATGGGGGAGGCTGGGTGGGGGTGATCAGATGAATAAGAATTTAATCCATTTATCTATTCCCCCTCCACTTTATCCCTTCCCACGAGGAGAGGGGAAATGAGTTATCGGACAGCCTCTGGAATCCGGTTTTCCTTTCGCCGGCTTTCAATTCCAATTGGATGATTTTCTCGCCAACGTATTGTGCAATCTGTCCGGCTAGGTTTTCAGACGCTTTAAAAGCCATTTATAAATTCCCTTTTCCTTTCTATACACAGCGTCACAACAAATTGCGAATCGCTTGTTAAGATCGCCGGCGATAGAGCTATTTTGAAAAACTGTATTCTGTAAACCGCTGTGTATGTATGCGCAAGGATTGGGTTCAGAGTTCTGGGTTCAAAGGTTATAAACAATTGCCAATAATCATTTTTTCTTCAAGTCCGGCAATCGTCACGATCACCCATTGGGTGAAACGGCATTGGCGCTGTAATGATGACCAGAACCCATTGGCGGCCGCTGTTTAGGTATTTTAAACCGTGAACTTTGAACGTAGAACCGCTCAACCTGGCTCTCAATCATCTTTCCAGCCAGTCGAGGGTCTTTCTTATGGATGAAAGGGCGTCACACTTCGGCATTTCCATAAGGCTCCGGCCTTCCCGGTCGAACTCATAAATTATTGAATCTTCAGGCATCCAGCCGATCACGGACAGGGGATACCGGCTTCGAACCTTTTCCACCTCTTCTTCACGCTTCACCCTGTTCAGGAGAAGTCCAACCTTTTCAAAGGCGATGCTTCGCCTTGCGACCTTCTCGATGGATTCAGCCACGTTGCATCCTTTCACCGATGTATCCGATACCAGCAAAAGATGGGTGACCCGCTCCATGACCCGCCGGTTTACCTGCTCGATTCCTGCCTCGCCATCGATAACCACATAATCAAAGTTATCGGCAATATCATTAATGATGTCCTTTAAAAGGCTGTTTATCCGGCAGAAGCACCCATCCTTCTCAGGTCGTCCGATGGCCAGAAATGCGAGATTCCTTCGCTCTTCAAGTGCATCAAAGAGTTCGTAGTCGATTCTTGCGATCATTTCGCGCCTATCTTCCTGGAACCCTTCCTGGGCCTTCTCGATGAGCGCGTTTCGGAGATCATCAACGGTTTTGGTCACCGAAATCCCCAGTGCCAAAGAGAGTCCCACCGCCGGATCTGCGTCGATGGCAAGCACCTTATGGTTGCCGTCTTCGGAAAGTACCTTTGTAAGCAAGGCGCTGACACTTGTTTTGCCCACACCGCCCTTGCCGCATACCGCAATAATACTATTCTGTTGTTTAACCTCATCCACAATATTTTCCAATGATACTTTGTTTGTAAGAGTTCACCACGGATTGTCACGGAGTTACACAGAGTTTCAGTGATTTCTCAACATGCTCGAGATGCCCTTGACTCTCTATTTTCCGTGAAGATCCGTGTTTATCCGTGGTGAATTTTCACCTGTTTTCTTCATGGATTTGCGCATTGCCCGCAGCTCGCTTACATCATCGCATACATCCCGGTACTCACAGGAATCGCAATCGAGTAAGTGCGGCTCTGACAGTTTCCTCATGGCGCCAATGGTGCGCATCGCCCGTTCCCCGAACCCTCGTATCCGCCTTACCGCTTCAGATGAAGATGAAACAAAAAAAACCTCCACAGCATCAATATATTCCACCGATTTATAGAGTTTAATCAGGGCGCCGCCCAGTATGGAAAACGAAAACCGGGCCGCAACCGCTTTCTTGCTCACACGGCTCCACTCCCGCATATACTGCGAGACCGCCCTTATCATGTAGCCCTCCAGCGACAGGTCATATCGCAGGAGTTCCATTTCCCGGTAGCGTTCGGAGCAATTCTCTTCATCAAACCCTCTGCCCCCGATGAGCACTATTTTACCGAAAGGCATATGGCGGTTTTCGCATTCCCATATATCCGGACCATCCAGCCA
>JAFDKD010000262.1 GCA_019307165.1 Deltaproteobacteria bacterium
GTAGTCTGCTTCAGAGGATTACGGAACACAGCTATATACCGGAATATTTAATGATGCATTTGAACTTCCATAGAAATCCCGGGCTGACGACGCACCCATGAAACAACGTATGAAAAAAACCCGAAACATCCTCTTATACACGGTCTACGGCATTGCGCTCGCCCTCGGGCTGCTCCATTTCCGGTTTCCAGCCGAGGCCTACATGGAATACCTGCAGGATCGCGTTCGACAGGTGGACTCCCGCTTCAACGCTTCCGCCGAAAGTGTGCGGCCCCTGTTGCCGCTGGGACTCAGGTTTGTGTCCCCGCGCATCGCCATGGAGGACCGATCCGACGCGGCCCTCTTCAAGGCGCGGTCGCTTCTCGTGACCCGGCGAATCGGCGGATGGTTGAAAGGCCGAAACGTTTACGACTTCGACGCCAGGGCCTACGGAGGAGGGATTACGGGCAACGCCGATTTGCGGGAAAATGACGTCCGCGCGCCTCTTTCGGCCGTTGTTCGACTCGACAACATCAACCTGCTGGATCATGAGTACCTCCAGGTCATTGCCCGGCAGCCCGTCTCCGGGCGGCTGGCGGGCACCCTTGCGTTTCACGGCGTGCGGGACCGGTGGATTGAAGGGGAGGGAAAGGCGGACCTCCGTATTTTGAACGGACGCGTGGCCCTCAAAAACCCCGTCTGGCGATTCGATGCCATTCACATCGACGAGGCCAACGTGGTCATGGCGCTCAAGGAAAGGCGGCTGCTGATCGAACGCGTCGCATTTCGGGGAAAGGAAGTCGAAGGAAGCATGACGGGCACCATTCAACTGAAGGACGTTCTCAGGGAAAGCCGGCTGAATTTAAGAGGTACGGTCCGGCCGTTGCCCTCCCTTTCCAAGATGCTGGGAGGGCTGCTGGGCCGGTCACTGTCGTCAAAACTGAAGCTCAACACCGGCGTGTCCTTTGTCATCCACGGCACCATTGACGAGCCGGATATCAAGATAATGTAAGAAATCCAATCTCTTGTCACCCGGTTTTAGAGACCAGGTTTTTTCAGGTGGAATAAACATGCCGCCGAAAACAGGCAAATGAAGCGACTCTATTATCCACTGATCGTGATTGCCGGCATGACGGTTGTCATCTACCTGGGGGTGGATATTTTCTACAACACCCTCCGGGACACGTGGCGGGTGGATGTCCGGGCCATCACGGCCGCGCCCGCGCACCGTACCGCGGACACGGGGAAGCGTTCCCTCAGGGATTACCGGATCATCGCTGAGCGCAACCTGTTCGGGGGCCTCGAAAACCGGTCGCCCGCGCCGGAGGTCGCGCCCATCGACTCCCTCGAGCCGACGACCCTCAAGATCGCCCTCCTGGGCACGGTCACCGGCAACCGGGAGACATCGCGCGCCGTCATCGAGGACACGGATACGCACAAGCAGGGGCTTTTCAAGGTGGGGGACCGTATCAAGGGGGCCACCCTCAAACAGATCCTGAGGGGAAAGGTCGTGTTGACGGTCGAGGACGGCGACCAGGTCCTGGCCATTAAGGAACCGTCTCCTCCGAATAGACAAACCGGGAAGACGGTCCGGGAAACCGGGGCCGACGGTTCAGTGGTGGTGGTCGATGCCCGGGCCTTGAAGCGATCGCCCAGAGGTGCGCTTCAGCTGCTTTCCGAAATCCGGATGAGGCCCAACATGGAAAACGGAAGAAAGGAGGGCCTCTTGGTGGCCTGGATCAAACCCGGTTCGCCCTTCTCCCGCCTGGGCATCGCCCGCGGGGACATCGTCCGGCAGGTGAACGGCCGACCCGTAAACAGCCTGGATGAAATGATCTCTCTGTACAACGAGTTGGGATCGGGCGGCAGCGCGTCGATCGTGCTCACGCGACAGGGGGAGACGAAAACGCTGAACTACCGTTTGAAATAACGGCCAATCGGTTTGCGATCTTAGAGCTTTTGGTGTAGGGCGGCATTTTACATGCCGCCGCAATCCGGTCTGCGCATACCGGTCGTTTCGGCGGGGTGTAAAACCCCGCCCTACAGCGATGGGTGTTTGTAATCGATGAAAGCGAATCGCGGCACGGATGCCGCTCGCACGGCTGTATTTCTAGGTTTACATGCTGTATATTTGCACTGTTGCGAGACTAACAAATTTCCATAACGTTTATCTTTTCTCTTTCTTTGCGATCTTTGCGCCTTGGCGAGAGAAAATAAACCTCCAGCGGCATGTTGAGCAATAGCCTGATGTATACATCCTATTTCGGCTTTACGGAAAACCCGTTCAACCTGACCCCCGACCCCCGCTACCTCTTTCTGAGCCACAATCACAAAGAGGCGCTGGACCACCTCCGTTACGGGATCGAAGAACGAAAGGGCTTTATCGTCGTTACGGGCGGCATAGGGACCGGCAAGACGACCCTGTGCAGGGCCCTTCTTGCCGGCCTCGGACCCGAAACCAGGAGCGCCCTCATCTTCAATGCCTTCATTTCGGGCATGGAACTCCTCCGGAGCGTGGTCCAGGAACTGGGTATCGACATGCCGCCGGGGGAGCGCACCCAAAAGGACCATATTGACGCCCTGAACCGTTTTCTGCTGGAGACCTTTGGAAAGGGGGAAAATGCGGTCCTTTTGATCGATGAGTCCCAGAACCTTTCGGAAGACGTCCTGGAACAGGTGCGGATGCTCTCAAATCTGGAGACGGAAAAAGAAAAGTTGATCCAGATCGTCCTGGTGGGGCAGCCTGAACTCAGGGAACTCCTTGCCGGGCCATCCCTGCGGCAACTGGATGAACGGGTCATGGTCCGCTATCACCTGAACCCGCTGGACCCGCGGGACGTCCGGGGCTATGTGGAGCATCGCCTGGTCGTGGCCGGCGGGCACGGCAATCTGAAATTCTCGGGCCGCGCCTTTAAAAAAATCTACGGCTACGCCCGGGGAAATCCAAGGCGAATCAACGCGGTCTGCGACCGGGCCCTGCTGGTGGCTTACACCCGGGAAAAGCATACGGTTTCAGCCGGGATGGTGGCCAGGGCCGTCGCCGACCTGAAACACGACATGGGGCTTTCTTCCGGAACAAGGTCCCCTGTCCTCCGATGGGCCGCCAGGGCCCTCCTGCTGCTGCTGGTCATCGGCCTGGGCCTGGGGGCGTGGCGGTTCGGGGACGCTGCTTTCCGGCTCTTCTCCGGCATCGGGGAGGAGCCCCCCCTCCAAGAGGCGGCTGAGGCGCCCAAACCGCCTGCGCCGCTCATGATGGACGACAAAACAAGCCTGTCCCTCCTCTTCGAGCGCGCCTATCTGCCCCCGTTTCCCGACGCGCCCGATTCGGAGGAGCGCCGGCTCGGGTTGGTCACCTATACCTTCCCGGCCGAATATTACGTGCTGCTTAAAAAGACTTTTCGGGTCCGGGCCGCTGAACAGGCGCCCGGAACGCCCCGACCCCTTTACCTGGTCATCGCCCGGACGCGGGCCGACGGCGCCGTTGCCCTGGACATTTCCGAAAAGGAGCGGCCCGTCTCCAGGGAGTTTATCCTTTCCAACTGGGGAGGGACGGTATCGTGGATCTTCGCCTCGCCCAAAGCGTCCGCGCCCCTTTCGATCGGCATGCGCAACGGCGTGGTGCGCCGCATTCAGGAAACCCTCAAAGCCATAGGGTATGTGGTGGACCTCACCGGCGTCTTTGATGAGAGGACCCAGGGAGAGGTGTCCCGGTTTCAGGCGGATTTCGGTCTCATGGCCGACGGGATCGCCGGACCCCGGACCTTGGCCCTGTTGAACCATATGCGGGAAGAAGGGTTATGAGCACCATCAACGACGCCCTGAAAAAGGCACAGAAGGACAAGGACGCCTGGGATGCGGTCCCCGGCGGTGGCATTCCCGAGACCTCCGGCCGCCGGGGCAACGCGTCGTTCCGGCGGCGACTGGCGTGGGTGGCGCTCCTTGTCCTCGGCGGGGCCGCGCTCGCATACGCCGCCTACACCCGAATAGGCCCCGGGGCCCGGGAGGCGCCTATGCCTCCCAAACCCGCGCCCGAGACGCCCGGCCCCGCAGCGCCCGCCCCGCCTGCAACGGCGGCCCAACCTGCAACGCCGGCCCCCGCTTCAGACGGTCTTTATGAAAAGGCCCGGGCCTTTCAGCAACAAGGTCTTTTTCGGGACGCCCGGAAATGGTATACTGAGGCCCTCGATGCCGATCCGGGGCATGTGCGCGCCCTCAACAACCTGGGGGTCCTCCTCCTGCAGCAGGGGGAATACGACCAGGCCCGGGAGCGGCTCGAAAAGGCGGCCCGACTGGACCCCGCCAACGCGGACCCCGTTTACAACCTGGCCTGCCTTCATGCGCTTTCGGGCGATACGGACCGAAGCCTGGCCTATCTGACCCGCGCCGCCGCCCTGAATCCCCGGGTCAGGGTCTGGGCGAGGGAAGACGCGGACCTGAGGTCCCTCCGCGGTCTGGCGCCGTTCGAGCGGCTGGTGGAGAAATAAATTTTGGATTTGCGATTTGCGGAAATCTTTCTGCTGTGCCTCCTCCCGCAGAGCCCCACTCTGCGGCTCCCCGCGGGAATGACTAGATGACGCGGGGACTTGGGGACGATTGGGGGCAACATGAAAACGTGATTTCAAACGTCATTCCCGCACGAATTTAGGCGGGAATCCAGTCGCTCCCTTCGCGGGAACGTGGATTTAAACTGGATTCCCCGGTCAAGCCGGGGAATGACGGAAAAGGGGTTTGAACCCGCAATACGAATAATTTGAACCTCGGCCTTGTTGTACGTATAACTCAGGTCCAATTTTTCAAGTCGTCACATCAACATAGCAATCTTGAACCAACTTCTAACCCTGGTTCGTTTCCTCCCGGATCGAAAGAACCTATCCGGGTCCTCCAGCAAAGCTGGAGGGTTAAGTTTGAAACTTATTTAGCTGGTATGATTAGGAGGTACATTGGGAAGCTTTCGGATCTCCATGAACCGGCGTAACAGCCTTAAACGCATCGGACGCGCCCTGTCTCAGGCCCTGATAGCGGTCTTCATCCTGGCCGCCCTCCCGGCCGCGGCGGCCCGCATCGCCGGCGAGGAAGGGACCACTGCGGCCGCGCCGCCGCCCCCCGTTTCGCAGACCCGGGACCGACCGGCTGAAAAGGCCCGGCCCAAGCCCTTGCCCCAGGCCGAACTCCTGAGAAAAACCCGCGCGCCCGCCGCGCCGAAACCGTCCAAACCCGATGCCCCTCCCAAGGCCGCCTCTGAGGCCGCCTCTGAGGCCGCCTCTGAGAGCGACGACCGCGGCGTGACCATCGACTTCGACAACGTGGACATCACCCTGTTCATCAAGTTCATCAGCGAACTCACCGGCAGGAACTTTGTGGTGGACCGCACCGTGAAAGGCACGGTCACGGTGAGTGAAAGGCACGGTCACGGTGATCTCGCCCACCAAGATCACGGTGGAGGAAGCCTACAAGGTGTTCGAGTCGGTCCTGGAGGTCAACGGGTTTACCACGGTTCCCTCGGGGACCATCACCAAGGTGGTCCCGTCGCTGAAGGCCCGCGCCAAGGGCATCGAGACCCGTCTTCGCCCCGGCAAGGGCGGGCCCGATGACAAAATGGTGACGCAGATCATCCCCCTGACCTATGCCAACCCGGATGAACTTCAGAAGCTCTTCACCCCCCTCATTTCCAAAAACAGCGTGATCGTCTCCTACCCGCCCACCCGAACCTTGATCGTCACGGACGTGCTCTCCAATGTCAACAGGCTCCTCCGCATTATCCGTGAAGTGGACCTGCAGGGGATCGGCGAAGAGATATCGGTGATCCCCCTCCGTTATGCCACGGCCGAGGACATGGCCAAATCCCTCAGCTCGGTCTTCCAGGGCAGGACGTCGTCCGGAAAAGCGGGTCTTTCGAAAAAAGCGGTCACCAAGATCGTGCCCGACGAACGCACCAACTCGCTGGTGGTCTTCGCCACCGAGCGTGACGCCGGCAGGATCCGGGAGTTGATCGCCCTCCTGGACCGGAAAATCCCCCGTGGCGTGGGAAAAATCCATGTGTACTACCTGCAGCACGCCAATGCCGAAGACCTGGCCGCCGTGCTCATGGCCCTCACCTTGAAAGACAAGAAACAGGGCAAGCCGGGAAAGGCCCCCGCCGTTTCCGGGGACGTCCAGATTGTGGCCGACAAGGCCACCAACTCCCTGGTGATCACAGCGGAAATGGACGACTACCAGGTGCTGGAAGAGGTGATCCGAAAACTGGATATCTCCCGACAGATGGTCTACATCGAAGCGCTCATCATGGAGGTGAGCGTGAACAAGCAATTCGACCTGGGGGTGGAGTGGCAGCTGGCGGACGAGACGAGCTACCGGGGCGGAAGCGCCGCCACGTACGGGGCCTTCACCTCGGGTCAGGGCAACAGCCCATCGGTCGATCCCACCACCGGAGCGGTTTCGCTTCCCGTGGGCATGGTGTTGGGGATCCTCGGCAAGAGCATCAGTGTGGGCGGCGTCACCTTTCCCAACATCTCCGCGCTGGTACGGGCCTACAAAAAGGACTCGGACATTTACATCCGGTCCACGCCCCAGCTGCTCACAATGGACAACGAAGAGGCCGAAATCCGGGTCGGCAGGAACATCCCCTATCTCACCCGGCAAGAGACCACCACGGCCCAGATCGATTACAGCAGTTATGAGTTCAGGGACGTGGGCGTCATACTCACCATTACGCCGCAGATCAACCAGGAACGGTTCGTGGTCCTCAAAATCGACCAGGAACTGACCCAGGTGATCGAGGAAGAATCCTCCGAGGGCCTGCCCGTCACCCTGAAGCGATCCGCCAGGACCACGGTGGTGGTGCAGGACGGCAACACGGTGGTCATCGGCGGGCTCATCGACCAGACCATGGACCAGGGCGAGGTCAAGGTGCCCTTTCTGGGGGACATCCCCATCCTGGGCTGGCTGTTCAGGTCCAAGTCCACCAAAAAAGGAAGGACCAACCTCTTTATCTTCCTGACCCCGCACATCGTGGACAACCCGGCCCAGGCAGCGGCCGTGTCCCGCGAGAAACAAGAGCATATGGACGCGGCCGAAGGGGGCGTGATCAAGATGTACGATTCCAGCCTGGGGAAGGGAAAAGAGAATAAGGGAAAAGAGAATATCGAATAACGAATATCGAACAAGGAATGTTGAAGTATGGATGAATCGATATACCACCGGCGGTTGAATAATCCCGACTTCGACATTCAACATTCAGTGTTCGATATTCGATATTCAATCCAACTTTCCTATAATTGCCGGAACCCATGCAATTTCTTCTCCGAAAACGACGTCTTCAGGCATAGCGAATGGTAACGCCTATCGGCCAAATACTCATGTCGTCCTGCGGGTTGACCCAAGACGCCCTGGACGAGGCCCTCCGGGTGCAGGAACGGAAGGGAGGCCGCATCGGCGAGATCCTGACGGCCCAAAAAGCCGTGACCGAGACCGATGTCCTTGAGGCACTCGGCGCCCAGTTCAAGCTGCCCGTGATGCATGCCCTGCCCCCGGTGGACGGTCGGGCCGGGTTCACGGATAAGGTCCCGATCCAGTTCCTCAAGACCTACCGCATGGTCCCCGTGGACACCCCCGAGGGTCCGGGCATCGCCGTCAACGACCCCCTCCAGTTCGAACCGCTGGACGACCTCCGCCGCCTGCTGGGCCCGGACGCAACCCGGGTGTGTCTCGCGCCCCTGGCCGCCATCAACACCGCCATCAACACCGCCTACGACATGGGCGGGGACTCGGCCGAGCGGGTCATCCAGGGCATGCAGGACGAGGACAGCGACCGGCTCCTGTCCGAAATCCGGAGAACCGGCGACCTGCTGGACGACACCAGCGCGGCCCCCGTCATCAAGCTGGTCAACCTGATGCTTTCCCAGGCCGTGCGGGACGGCGCCAGCGACATCCATGTGGAACCCTACCAGGACCAGCTCAAGGTCCGCTACCGGGTGGACGGCATCCTCTACAACATGCTGTCCCCGCCCAAGAACGCCCAGGACGCCCTGGTATCCCGGATCAAGATCATGGCCAACCTCAACATCGCGGAAAAGCGACTTCCCCAGGACGGGCGGATCGACATCCGAATCGGGGACAAACAGGTGGACATCCGCGTGGCCACCCTGCCCACCGCCTTCGGGGAACGCGTGGTCCTGCGGCTCCTGGACAAGAGCCAGGCCCTGCGCCGGCTCCCGGACCTGGGCATGGACCGGGACGCCCTGACCGCCTTCGACCGCCTCATCCACCTCTCCCACGGCATCATCCTGGTGACCGGCCCCACGGGCAGCGGCAAGACCACCACCCTGTACGCGGTCCTGGGCACCATCAACCACCCGGACATCAACATCATCACCATCGAGGACCCCGTCGAGTACCAGATGGACGGCATCGGCCAGATCCAGGTCAATCCCAGGATCGGCCTGACATTCGCCGGGGGGCTCCGCTCCATTGTGCGGCAGGACCCGGACGTGATCCTGGTGGGGGAGATCCGGGACCGGGAAACCGCGGAAATCGCCATCCACTCGGCCCTGACCGGCCACCTGGTCTTTTCCACTATCCACACCAACAATTCGGCGGGCGCCGTCACCCGTCTCATCGACATGGGCATCGAGCCCTATCTGGTGAGTTCGTCGGTGGTGGGGATCCTGGCCCAGCGCCTGGTCCGCACCCTGTGCCCGGAGTGCCGGGAGGCCTACGCGCCGGACGCCGCCTCCCTCAAGGAACCGGGCATCCCGGCGGACGCCTTTTCCGACGGGGAGATCTTCCGGGGCCGGGGTTGCGGCGCATGTCTCCAGACCGGGTACCGGGGCAGGGCCGGCATCTTCGAACTGATGGTCATGGACGACCCCCTCAAGGCCCTCCTTCTCAAAACCGCGGATGCCAACGCCATTGAAAGCGAGGCCGCGGCCCGGGGCATGACCACGCTGCTTCAAAACGGCCTTGCCAGGGTAAGGGCCGGGAAAACGACGCTGGAGGAGGTTTTCAGGGTGACGCAGGTGTAGGTTGAAGGTAGAAGAAATCTAGAGTCCAGAGACGAGAGTCTAGAGGTCAGGTATCGGACCCGGCTTCGCTAAAGGCCGGCTACGCCGCGGCAAGAGGTTGAAGGGGGAATTGGGATCTCGGAATTGGGAATGCGGATTTCGGAATGCGGGCCAGGGCGCGATAAGTCATAGCACGGGAACGGTGGAACACGTTGACATTAATCATATTTTATACTATGGATCAAATTAAAACGTTCTCAATTGGTCCCGACCATTTCCAAAAATCCTAACGAAAATGCCGGAGGGTTGATAATGGCGATTATTCGGATATTTCGAAATTATTTTGAGTTGCATCAAAAATATTTGTTTCCATTAATACTGATGTCCGTGATCTTTCTCTCCTTTCCCGGCACGCCGGCATTTTCGCAACTTCTGCCGGGGGACATCCTGGTCGTGGACGACGGCGTGGGTACGGATGATAGAGGCGTGATTTTCAGGATCGACCCGGTTACCGGGCAACGAAACATCCTGACCGATTTCGGCAACATTGCCCAGGGGCCGCTGGGAGAAGATCCAAGCGATTTGGCCCTGTCGGATTCAGGACTGATCTTTGTTATCGATTCGGACGGGGGTACAAACGCTATTGGCGCGCTTTATACCGTGGATCCATCGACGGGCAACCGGGTGCTTATCAGCGATTTCGGCAACATTGCCGATGGCCCCCTTGGCAGCTTGCCACGGGGCGTGACGGTGACAAATTCCGGCGACGTATTGGTCACCGACCGTGATGCGGGGACGGACGGCTATGGGGCCTTGTTCAAAGTCGACCCCGTTACCGGCGTGCGCGTCATGGTGAGTGACTTCGGGAACAATGCCCAGGGGCCGCTGGGCCGCGCTATGGATATCAAGGAAGACAATTCCGGCAACATATTTGTGGTTGTAAGA
>JAFDKD010000263.1 GCA_019307165.1 Deltaproteobacteria bacterium
GACTACTATAATCACCGTATTCGAAAAGTAGACACCCAGGGGATCATTACAACTGTGGCGGGTAATGGAATTGGCGGTTACAGCGGCGATGGGGGCCCCGCCACCCAGGCTCGTCTTAACTCCCCTTACGGCATGGCAGCGGATGCCTCCGGCAACCTTTACATTGCTGACTACGGTAATAACCGTATCCGAAAAGTAGGGGCGCCGTCCATATTCTCTCTATCATCAATGGCGGCAGGCGATATGCCATTTGCTGATAAAAACGGCCTGGGGTATATCATGTCCGGTTCGGGTCTTCATAAAACCACCTTTGACTTGGATACGGGCCTTACCCTGTATTCATTTGACTATGATGCGGAAAACCGTCTTATTTCCATAACTGACCGGTTTGGCAACGAGACCACGATTGAGAGGGGCGCAAACGGTGTGCCTGTTTCCATAACATCACCTGACGGCGTGACCACCTCCCTTGCCATAGACGCCAACAATCATCTAACACGGATCACCTATCCGGATGGCAATTATTATAGCTTCGAATATACGGCAGACGGCCTGATGACCGCCAAGGTAGAGTCTGAAGGCAATCGATTTGAACACATCTTTGATGCCAACGGAAGACTGACGCACGCCATGGACGAGGAAGGCGGGCACTGGCAGTTTTCAAGGACAGTGCATGCAAACGGCGATATCCTTACGGAAGTGCTCACGGGCGAAGGGAACCTCACCTCCTACCTTGACCATGCCTTTTCCACCGGCGCCTTTACGTCCACCATCACGGATGCCACCGGCGGGGAAACGTTTTATGAACGCTCATGGGACGGGCTTTATGTGGCCAAGAATCTGCCCTGCGGTATGGCGTTGGAGTTTTTCTACGACTTGGATCCGGAGTACAAGTTCAAGTACATTAAGGAGAAGACGGAGAGCACCCCATCGGGCCTGGAAAAGGTGATTTCAAAAGATAAAACCTATGAAGACACGGACGCAGACGATATCCCTGATCTGATCACCGACACAGTGACGATTAATGGAAACGTCTTCACCCTTGAAAACAATGTTCTTCAATCCCTGAAGACTATAACTACGCCCGTGGGGAGGACCCTTACCGCCCACTATGATCCCGCCAACCTACTGACCACCAAGTTGAGCATTGCCGGGCTCCATGAGATAGACGCCGGTTATAACAGCCAGGGAAAAATGGCATCCATCCGCATGGGGACCAGAAAAGCCGCCCTTGCCTATAACGCGCAGGGGTTTCTTGAGTCTATCACTGATCCGGAGAACCATACCACCACCTTCGCTCATGACCAGGTCGGCCTAATAACGGGGATCAACAGGCCGGACGGATCAGCCGTGGGATTTGCATACGACAAGAACGGCAACATGACCCTGCTGGTCAACCCCATCGGCATTGAACACGAGTTCACCTATAACAAAGTCAATCGGAATGACGGGTATATTGCCCCCTTGAGCGGCAGTTATGCGTATGCGTTTGACAAGGAAAAGCGATTGATTCAAACGGATTTCCCTTCAGGCGCAGATTCAGACGCCTGAGGGAAATATCGATCTCACGTATCAGTGCGGCAGAAAGATGGGGTCAATCACAGACGGAGCAAATACGATTGCCTATGGATACGACGGCAAGCTGCGGACGTCCGAGACATTGAGTGGCGTTCTGAATAGCGCCCTAACCTACACCTACAACAATGATTTCAATGTTTCCTCTTTCACATATTCGGGCGATACGGTAAATTACCTTTATGACAATGACGGCCTGTTTACCGGGGCAGGTGATTTTACCGTCACCCGCCATGCCCAAAACGGCCTGCCCGAGGCGGTCAATGGCGGTGCTTTGGCTCTGAGCCGTTCCTTTAACGGCTATGGCGAAGTCGATGGAGAGGATGTTGACATCAATAACCTCGGCGTTGCCGGATGGGATCTCACCCGGGATGACAACGGTCGGATCATCCAGAAGACCGAGACCGTAGACGGCGTAACATCTAACTTTGCCTACACCTACGATTCCATGGGTCGGCTGCTGACGGTGACAAAGGACGGTATACTGGTAGAAGAATATCAGTACGACGCAGCCGGGACCAGAAGTTACGAGATGAACAGTCTTCGGGCCATCGCCGGCCGGTCGTTCGAATATTCCGATGAAGATCATCTCCTGAGCGCCGGGGACACGCTGTATCAGTATGATCTGGATGGGTTTCTGCTCAACAAGGCTGAAGGCTCGGACATTACTCAGTACGATTACTCATCCCGTGGGGAGTTGTTGAGTGTCACCTTGCCGGACGGCAGGCTGATCGAGTATGTCCACGGTCCTTTTGGAAGACGTATTGCCAAGAAGATCGACGGGGTGATCGTCGAGAAGTATTTATGGCAAGGAATGACAAGACTCTTGGCGGTTTATGACGGGACCGACAATCTCCTCATGCGGTTCGAATATGCTGTTGCAAGAATGCCCGTTGCCATGACATCAGGAGGAAGCAGGTATTATTTGGCGTATGATCAAGTCGGGTCGTTAAAGGCGATCTCGGATTCATCCGGGGTTGTGGTAAAGACCATCGACTATGATTCATTCGGCAACATCGTCACCGACTCGAATCCAATCTTTTCCATCCCATTTGGATTTGCAGGCGGTCTCCACGACCAAGATACGGGTCTTGTCCGATTCGGCTACAGAGATTATGATCCCGATGTCGGGCGATGGACGGCAAAAGATCCCATCCTTTTTGCTGGTGGTGATACGGACCTGTATGGGTACTGTTTAAATGACGGAGTTAATCTGGTGGATCCGGATGGGTTGAAGGGCGGTATCCTTATACCCATAAGGAACTTTTTAAAGAAGAACGTTAAAGGTGGAGATATAATTGAACCGATTATTGATAAACTAGTAAGTATACCATATACACCAGTATCTCTTTTTCTTTTTATTATGGCCCCTACTGAAGCCGGGGATCCCTATGCGGACTATATTTTAACTTTACCTGAAATTGATCTTATGTATGATCCTTTAAATTGGTTAGAGAATTTAGAAGAATATGATGAGAAATATGAAGATGATCCATGTTGAATGAATGAAAACTTATATGAAAATAAATAAAGATAAAATATTTAATTTTTTGGTATTTATAACCGTTTTTTTCACTATTGTATTGGTTTATGATGTCAATTTTAGACCTCCAAGGAATGATGTTTATTTAATATTTCAAAGAATTTTATTGTTTTGTTCATCTTTGGTAATATCAGCGATAATGCTTGCATATTTGTCAAAAAAAATTTTGTGGATAGTTATAATATTGAATTCCATTCTTATATTTTTTTTACTTTTTTAGAGAAAATGATAAGGTCCTATGAAAATTATTCAATCTCACGCATGGGCACCCAGGAGACTACAAAAAACTAAGTTTCTGAATAAATGATTTTAAGGAACGATCCCTCAACCGTACTTCCTTTATGTTTCGGGGCGGGCGGCCGGGGGTTTTGGGCATATGGGCGTCTGATAATCATCGACGTTATGTAAGAGCCCGCCTGAGGCGGGTAAACGTGCAAAAGCCGTGATCGAGAGGGTGTTTCTCGGCGCGGCTTTTGCTTTTTCCTGATGACATAATGTGGATTATCGGATGGCCAGAAGCCCGGGGTGGGTGGGTTCCAATGAAATAGCAGGGCTGAGGATGCGACTGCGGAAGATCGCGCGATAGCGGGAGCTGAAGCCCAGCCTGTCCCTCTGAAGAAAGTTATAAAGGGTGTCAGGTCTCAACATTTGACAACTGGAAGTAAAGATGATCCAAACAGAAAAAATTGAATTGGATTTATTCACATGTGGGACGTCCACTTCGCATCCAATATCCTGGGGCCTGGTATCACATCACATCCCGAGGAAATGAAAGAAAGGCCATCTTCAATAGTAAAGGAGACAGAGAGCGAAGAACTTAAGAAAATGTGTTGAATATTGAGGCCTGACACCCTTAACTTAACGCGCGGGGGGCGCTTTCCAAGGGTCGCGGCTTCGCGGGCGGGTGCTACCGGGAGGTGCGGACTGGCAGATCATAAGGCGGGACGGCGTGGCCGAGGTCGAGGCCCGGTATACGCTCAAAACCGATGACGGCGCGCTGATCTACATCTGGAATCGCGGCGTTCGGCACGGGCCGGAAGAGGTCATCAGGCGGCTGGCGGCCGGGGAGGCCGTGGGCCCGGACGAGTACTATTTCAGGACCACGCCCGTTTTCGAAACCGGGGCCTCGGCATACCAGTGGCTAAACGGCCTTGTCTGCGTGGCCGCCGGAGAGCGGCGGCCTGACGCGGTTGTGATTACCGTCTACCAGGTCACCTAAAACGAACTCATGGACCGTTGTTTTCTGAATAGTTGATGAAATACGTCAACCAGTTCGCTTGCGCATGACGACCACGAATAATCCAGGGGAAGTCCCCGGTACTTCTCCAGGGTATTTTCCCTTTTTTCCCTTGATGAGAGATATTCGAGGAGGCGGGCCTGTATATCGCTTACCGAGTAGGGATCGAACGTCGGGAAGTCCGGGCCCGTGATTTCCAGGGAGGAGGGGATGCGCGAGACGAGGGGGAGGGTTCCCGCCCCGATGCTTTCCAGTATGGGCAGGCCAAAACCTTCTAAAAGCGATGGGTAAATAGAGAGTGCGGCACCGGAAACAAGCTTGGCCAGGGCATGGTCGCTGACGGTCGAGACAAAACGCAGGTGTTCGGTGAACCCTTTTTTGATGATCCATTCCTTCCAGTATCCTTCGCCTACGATGACAAACGGGTATTCTTGCCTGAGATCGATCGGCAGACGTCTGTAGGCCCGGACGGTCCTGCCAAGGTTTTTTCTAACGGCCAGACCGCCGAAATAGATCAGATACCTCCCGGGGAATAAACCATAATCTGAAACTACTTTCTTATCTATTTGCCCTGAATGCCGATTGAAACCGGGGTCGACACCGGCGTGAATCACGGTAATGCGCTCCTCCCATCGTCTGCCGAGAAAGGCCCCGACGGTTTGCTTTGTGGTCTGCGATACGGCGATGATTCGTTTGAACTTCTTGGCGTGTCTTTTCAGGTGGATGTAATTCACAACCCCTTTCGTTGTAAGCAGCTTCACCGATGTTTTGCCGCGAAGCAGAAAGCGCGGCGTCAAGAAAAGGGTGGGTATGAGATCGTGGACAACCGGCAGAACCATTGAGAGATCGACGCCTTTGGGGTATTCGATATGGGGGAGAAACAGCAGGTCGCAGCCTAAACGGCCGTACTCACGGCTTCGAACGATTACATCGGCATAATTTGTCCGTTTCTTTAGGGGAACCGGCATCAGGTGAAAATTGGTTTCAGTAAACTCCACGGACGTTGACGGGCAGAATATGTAATACGTGTTTTTCCGATCGATCACCGCTAAATGGGACAGGAGGTTTTCGACATATCTGCGCAACCCCGTGCTGAAATGCGGGTCGGTGAGGTGTTCCCCATTAACCGCAATTTTCATGGATGCCTTTCAACTGCATGGTTTTGGCCGGTGCGGACCCGGATGATCCCCAGGTGCTTACGAATAAACTTCAGGATACACCATTCAAAGTGGTTGACATTGCGATTCGGCAAGTCCCACGCGGCGAAGATTCCGGCGGACCACTTCCGGAAACGTTCCGTTGATGTATGAATCCCGATCGATACAGATGAGCTTTCCCCGTCCGATCTCGGTCAATGCGCGGGCAAAACCGACCGCCGTGCCCCCCGCGGACGTTCCGACTTCAACGATGTATTCGGGTTGATAATGACGAGCCAGGGCATACACGAAGCGACCGTAGCGAGGGTGGTCTTTGCCGCGCCCGCGTCGCTTCAGTTTGTATTTCGGCGGCCCTTCAAAATTGGTCAGGGGATCGTAGGGCGCCTCCATGAACACGTTGAAGACCTGGGAATCGATACAGAGTGTTCCGTCAATTAAATGGATCTGTCCTTTTTTCAAAAGCAGGTTTTCGATCAACCTCACGATCAATTGCTCCCACAGATAGGCAACTATGGTTAGGCGAAGTATAAAGGAATCATTGTGGGAAAACGTTTGGCATATGATCGGTTTCCCTTTCACCTTCCACCTTCTACCTAAACACCAGATCCAAATTCATGTCTGCGGCCAAGTCCTCCAGAACCGCCTTCACCTGGGAGATGGGGGTGCCGGCGGGCACGGCCGCTTCCAGGTCCAGATTGAAGAGCGGCGCGCCCGAAAGGGGGGCCTGGGACACCTGGGTGTTCAGTGCGAGGACATTGACATCATAGCTTCGCAGGATGCGGACCACTTTCTGAACGATGCCGGGGTGGTCCATGGCCGTGACTTCGACGATCAGGGGGAGGGCGGGCTCCGCCTTTTGTGAGGCCGGGTCGTCGGCCTCGTGGAGCGAGACCTCGAGCCCGACCTTTTCCAGCCGGTTCATGTCGACCCGGATTTTTTTGAGTTGGTCTTTAGTGCATGAGAACAAGATCATGACGGAGAACCTTCCTCCCATCACCGCCATTCGGCTGTCCTCGATGTTCGCATGATGCTCGAACAGAAGGGTGGAGACATCGTCTGCAATGCCCGGCCGGTCTTTTCCCACACAGGTAAGGATCATGTATTGTTTCATCGGTATTTGGCTCCTCTGAAAAAAGGTGTCGGGTGTCCCCGCACAAGGACGGCGGGATCTCCGCTACGCTCCGACAAGTCTGATCGAGCAGGAAACTTCATGGAGACGGCAGTAGCCTCAAGGGCTGGGGGAGCGGCAAGTCTAATCGTGGAAGACACGTTTCCTTATAACAAGACATAACACCCGTTCGGTGTCGCGGTTAAAACCGCTCCTACGGGCCCGTGGCAATGCGCGGGACCGTTGCTGTAGGAGCGGCTTTAGCCGCGATGGGATACGGCATCTACTTCCATGAAGTTTCACAAGAGGTGTCAACAGATAATGCGCCCCGGTGTAATGCCGGTAAAGAGACGCATTCTCAGCATTCCGGACCCGCTATTGCAAAGCAATGGCCTGACTGACACCTGAACGCTGACACCTGGCACCCGGTTGTCGAAAATAACTTCGCGTTTTCCCTGGTCAATCCCCCATGTATTTAACGCCCCATTGCCTCGTAGTGTTCCCGT
>JAFDKD010000264.1 GCA_019307165.1 Deltaproteobacteria bacterium
TATCGGATGCTGGAAATTTGCAGAAAGAACGAGCAATTATTGCCCCTGCTACTGCGGCGCAAACGTACCCCGCAATTGCCCCTTTTATACCGAACCCCCACAAAACAAAAACGATTACGGAAAAAAGCCGGATAACCGATCGAAGGATCAATCCTATCGCTTCCTTGCCGAATTCGGCGCTTCCCAACAGGGCGCCCTGGTAAACGTTAAAAAGCGCCAGAGGAACAATGGTAAGGGCCGCCACCCGAATATAGAATGCCAGGCCGCTATCGTTCAGAATTATAGATGAAATGGGGCCGGCGCCGGCAAAGAACAATGCAAATAGAAACAGGCTCCAAGGCAACTGAAGTTTAAGCGCAGCCTTCATCACAGGCGTGGCTTTGCTGATATCGCCTCCGACATATTTGGAGGTAGCTTGGGGCAATCCACTGGTGAGGAACAAATACGCTATATTCGTAAGCGCAAAAACGACGCCGAAAATGCCGTATTTTTCAGGACCGAGGTAGCGCCCTATGAATATATTGATGGCATACGCGCACAGAAGGTAACTAACCTTCGAAACCATGTTGTAGAGCATGCCGCGAGCAACATTCCCTACCCTGATCGAATCCGGCCTTTGATCTGTCATAAATGCATGCAATCCGATAACCGCGTCCTGTCCTTCAGAACGGGGAACTGTTTACAATGGGCAATTCTCGAAAGGTGTCCCGATAGGGATGACGGTTGTCGAAGGCGCCGCTTTACCGGGTTATTACAGCAAACCGCTTTTTTTGAACCAGGCCACGGTTTCTTTTATACCCGAGCGAATGTCCACTTCAGGGGAGTAAGCCAGATCCATGCTCGCTTTGCCGATATCGAAAATTCGCCCGGTAACGGTTGAAACGATGTTTTTTCTGGATACGACCGGTTCCTTTCCGGTGAACACTGAAATCCGCTCCAGAACAAAGGCAATCGAGAGGGCCGCCCAAACGGGTACATAGACGTAAGGGCGAACGAAATTCATTGCCCCGCAAATATAATTAAAGAGTTCCGCCATGGGGTAGGAACTCTTTGAAGCTATCAGATAGATCTGGCCGTTCTCTCCCAAGTGAAGGGCATTGACGGCGCCGGCGACAACGTCCCTGACGTGAACGATGGGGGTCAGGTTTTTTCCCGATCCGAGCCGCGGAAAGACGCCCCTTTGAATGAGCCTGCAGAACTTGAGAAATTCGCCTTTCCCGCCCGGGCCATAGACCATACATGGCCGAAGCACCAGGAGTTCCATCCCAAATCGCTCAGCCTGTTCAGATGCGGCCGATTCACTTTCGTATTTGCTCTTTTGATAAGGCGTTGCGGGTTGGCAAGGCGCCGTCTCGTCAATTTTTTGACTTTTGATAAGCCCCATGGCCGCGGTACTGCTGAAATGAATAAAACGCCGCACCCCGTCCCGACCGCATGCTTCAGCAAAATTGCGCGTCCCCTGAACGTTTATAGCGACCGCCTCCAGGGCTTCCTTGTCGTGAACCGAACTGACATGACCCGCGCCGGCCAGATGATAGGCCACGTCCATATTCCGACCGATATCCCTAAGGGACGCCGGTTTTGTGATGTCACCCTCCACGACCTGCACTTTTTCACTGAAAGATATCCCGAGGGATTTCTCTTTGCGTCTCACAAGGCATCGGCAGTCATGGCCGTCTTCAACCAACCGGCGGAGAAGATGCATGCCGATAAAACCTGTGGCACCGCTGAGCAGAATATTCACGTCACAAGTCCTGATTTTCCTGCATGTTAAACTTCAACCGGATCCGAATTCATCTATCACATCAATCAAATTTCCCCATGAAAACCTATAATTTTCTTTTCTTATATTATTGGAAAACTCATGTTCTTTATCTTCTTTGAAAAATCGCAGAATCGCTTTGGCCAAATGCCCGGGCGCTTCGGGTGGAACCAGATACCCTGTTTTCCCCTCGCTGATCACCTCCGTCAAGCAACCGACCCGCGTGGCGACGACCGGCTTTCCGAATCCGAATGCCAATTGAATCACGCCGCTTCCTGTTGCTGATGTATAGGGCTGCACCACCAGATCGGAGGCCGCAAAAAAATCCCCCACCTCTTCATTGGGCACGTACCGGTCCACCAAAACCACATGCCCGCCCAATTCCAGTTCATCGACGAGTCGTATATATTCCGCCTTGTCCTTCCAGAATTCGCCGACAACCAGCAGCGTCACATCTATTTCGGCCAACACCTCGGGAAGGGCCCGCAATAGATATTTCAGTCCCTTGTATTCCCGCACAAAGCCGAAAAAGAGGATGACTTTCCCTGAAAGGCCGTATCGGGCGCGAACGCGCTCCGGGCGGACATGGCCGAAGTCGAAAACGTCATAGGTCGGATGGAAGCTCTTACGCACCTGCGCGCCGGGAAGCATGGCGAGCAGCGCCCGTCGATCCTCTTCGGAATGAACAATATGGAAATGCCCCATCCGAAGCACCTGACGGGTTGCCAGTTGATCCCACCACCCGGACTCGTGCTCCATCACATTGTGGCACAGGAACAGAATTTTCGATTTCGAAAACAGCCTTGTAATTGCCGAGACCATCCAGAACTGGGGCGCCCAGAATGAAACCCACCAGGGAATAACCACCATGTCCGCGCGGGCGCGGACGACGGCCACCCCCGCTTTGATCCACGTCCATGGATTCATGGAATCGATCAGCGGGAATACTCCTTCAGCCATGATGGGCTTCAAGCTGCTGTCCTGGTCCGTCTTCCCCGGGAACAATAATTTCGGGTACTGCCTTTTGAAAGAAATAAACGTGACGCGGTGCCGAGAGCGGAGGTGTTTATACAGAAGTGTGGTGTAATGGGATATTCCTCCCCTGAAAGGATAGGTGGGGCCGATCAGGCAGATTTTCATTAGCTGTTTCTATTCGGATTAAAATGATCTAGTTCGATTCGCTTGACCCGCAGCAGGGTTTCTTCAATAAGCCTTCTGTTCACCGAAATGATATCGGCGACCAGTCCGATGACGAGAATCTGAAACCCGACGATGAACAGGATTGCGGCCAGGATCAGGGACTGGATATGGCCGCCGCTCTCTCCCATGAAAAAATAAAACAGGAAGCGGAGCGACGGAATGAGACCGGCAACGATGAACAATATACCGATGAACGCAAACACCTTCAGCGGCCGGTACATGGTATAGGTTCGGATCATGGTGGCCACGGAGCGTCCGATGAAACGGGGCATGCTGTCGATGAGCCTGGATCGACGGGTCTTCGGGTTGGTGCCCACGGGCACGCTGGCCACCGCCATTTTGGTTTTGCCCGCCTGAATAACGGTCTCGATGGTATAGGTGAATCGCGAAATCACATTCATCCGCATGGCCGCATCGCGGCTGAAGGCCCTGAACCCGCTGACCGCATCCGCCACATCGGTGTCCGATACCATTCGAACCGAGGCGCTCCCCCACTTCTGCAGCTTCCGTTTTAAACCGCTGAAATGCGTAATCGTGTCCGTCTGCCGATCGCCGATGACCATGTCCGCTTCTTCATTTAAAATCGGGGCCACGAGTTTGGCGATATCCTTGCCGCTGTACTGGTTGTCCCCGTCCGTATTGACGACGATGTCGGCACCCGCCCGAAGACAGGCATCGAGGCCTACCATGAATGTCGTGGCCAGCCCCTTATTGCAGATATTTTTAACAATATGATCCACGCCAAGCTCCCTGGCCACGGCCACGGTGCCGTCCGTGCTGCCATCATCCACCACCAGTATTTCCACCCGGTCGATCCCGTCGATTTGCCGGGGAATGTCACGGACGGTCTGAGGCAGGGTCGTTTCTTCATTAAAACAGGGTATTTGAACAAGGAGCTTCATAAGTGGTAAATACTACAATATTTGTCATGCGCTGTCCAAAACAAATTAGTTTCCATTCAGAAATGGCCCTTTTTCGTCCACCTTAGGCGAATCGATCCGCGGATCTCCGCGCGGGTCGAAGATCCCGTTTTAACGGGGGATCACGGAAAAGGGGCTTGAACCGGAAGCCGATCCGTCCGTATAATACAGGGAATGAGCACCTCGACCGTCAACAATAAAAATGCAAAACAAATCCGCGCACGCCTGCTTCAATGGTACCGGATCCACCGCAGGCCGCTTCCATGGCGCGATACGGGCGATCCTTACCGTATCTGGGTATCGGAGGTCATGCTCCAGCAAACTCAGGTCAAAACGGTGGTTCCCTATTATACGGCGTTTCTGGAGCGATTCCCGAACGTCCGGACCCTGGCCGCCGCCGATCTCCAGGACGTACTGAAGGCATGGGAAGGGTTGGGATACTACGCCCGTGCGCGCAACCTGCACCGGGCCGCAGGGCTGGTCTGCCGGCTTTATGGCGGTAACATGCCGGACCGGTGGGAGGACTTACGGGCCCTGCCGGGCGTAGGGGATTACATTGCCGCCGCGGTCCTGAGCATCGCGTTTCAGAGGCCCTTTCCGGTTGTGGACGGAAACGTCAAACGTCTCATCTCCCGCCTCTTTCTGGTGGACCAACCCGTCAACAGCGGTAGCGCCTATGGGGTTTTCAAAGAACTCTCCGCCCAATTGCTGGATGCAAAAGCGCCCGGCGAGTTCAACCAGGCCATGATGGAACTGGGTGCGCTTATTTGCGCGCCACGCCGCCCTGGCTGTACAAGCTGCCCGCTCAACGCCCTGTGCGGGGCCCATGGGCTGAACCGAACGGACGAATTTCCCAAAAGGGAACCCAGAAAACCCGTGCCCGAATACGACATTGCGGTGGTCGTTATCACCAAGGGCAATCGGGTGCTCATTACCCGCAGAAAACCGGAAGGGCTGTTGGGAGGGCTTTGGGAATTTCCAGGTGGGAAGGTTCGGGAGAACGAGACGCCGGAGCAGGCCTGTGTTCGGGAAATACGGGAAGAGGTCAACCTGCGCATTGAAATCGCATCATCCCTCACAACCGTCAGACACGCCTATACCCATTTCAAGATCCGCATGCATGTATTCTGCTGCCGGTTCCAGGACGGCCGCGTCAGGTTGAACGGGCCGGTGGATCACCGATGGGTCAGGCTGAGTGAACTGAGCGACTACCCTTTTCCCAAGGCCAACCACAAGTTCATGGACCGATTAGCTGCGTGTATGGAAGGTAGAAGGTAGACCCGTCTTCGCCTTCGGCTACGCCGTGGCAAGAGGCGGAAGGTTGAAGGGAGAATTGGGATTTCGGAATGCGGATTTCGGACTTGAGAATGAGGGGGCGGGGGGGATTTAAAACCGTTGGCAAATCCCCCTCGATCCCCCTTTAAAAAGGGGGGAGCTGGATCGAAGGCCGCCTTCCTATATCCCGCAACGCGCAAC
>JAFDKD010000265.1 GCA_019307165.1 Deltaproteobacteria bacterium
GTTTAAAAAAACGACTTCGGTTGTATTCGACTTCAGTTTGATTCATAGGTTGAAATCCGAGCCCCCTTCGAGGGGGCATCCTGATGCCGGCCCGTCCTCCGCAGTAGCCTGCTACGGAGGATGGATCGTAGCGGAGCGGGGCTCTGCGGGAGGAGACTCACTAGGTCTCCGCATGTTGCACTGAGCGTCTCGAAAAGTTGACCGAAACGCATTAAGCCCGATCGCGCGCAGGGGTCGTCGAGGGTGTGGGTCCATGGAGCAAAGCGAAAAAATCGGCGCATATTCCATCGCCGTCAATGTCATTCTTGTATTGATCAAAGGAGTCCTGTCCTATCTTTCCGGGTCCGTGGCCCTTACGGCCGATGCGATCCATTCCTTAACGGATGTGATTTCTTCGGCCACGGTACTGGCAGGGATAAAAATATCCAAACGAAAATCCAAGCGGTTTCCCTATGGTCTTTACAAGGTGGAAAATTTCGTCTCCCTGCTTTCATCCGTCTTCATTTTTTTGGCGGGATACGAAATCGTCCGCACGGTATTTGTCGAAAAGCAGGCCTTGAAGCCCGAATTCCTGCCATACGCCGTTGCGGGCGTCCTGTTGTCCATGGGGATAACATTTTTCTTTTCCCGCTATGAACTGAAACGGGGCAGGGAAATCAATTCGCCCAGCCTGATCGCCGATGCCCGGCATATTCGAACCGATATGCTGTCGTCTCTGGTGATTGTGGCGGGCCTGGTAGGCGGGTTTTTCGGTTGGGAACTGGACAGAATCGCCGCTCTCCTGGTGGCCGTACTGATTTTCAAGGCCGGCGTCACGATTTTTGTGGATGCGTTAAGGGTGCTCCTGGACGCATCCGTCGATTTCGATACCCTTGACCGCGTTAAGACGATTATCGCCGGGGATTCGCAGGTGGCATCGGTCAATGCGCTATGGGGAAGAAGTTCCGGACGTTTCAAATTCATCGAAGCGGATATTGTGATCAAGGTCCGGGACCTGGAAAAGGCCCATGCCGTAAGCCGACGAATCGAAAGTGAAATCCGGAAGCAGGTGTCCCATGTGGATCACATCCTGATCCACTACGAACCCCGGAAAAAGGAAACCAGCACGTGCGCGGTGCCGCTGGCAAAGGACAAGATGACGCTGTCCGAGCACTTCGGCGAAGCGCCCTTTTTTTATGTCGCCTCGCGCCGGGAGTCGGACGGGGTTCTTTTATCGGAAACGTATTTTCACAACCCCTATGGCAAAGAGGACAAGGGCAAGGGTATCCGAATCAGCGAATGGCTGCTTTCAAAGGGCGTCGATACGGTCTATTCCCCCAAGGACTTTAAGGGAAGAGGTCCCGGATACGTCTTTTCGGATGCGGGCGTTGACGTGATTGTCGCGCCCGACAAAATCCTGGGCATCAAAACTTTGATCATTTTTCCAGCCTGCAAAAATTCCCGACAGCGACTGAAAGACAATCGGATTCCCATTATCTTCTTGGAGAGAAAGAGATCCCGCCGCTTATTTCAGATCTAAAAAACCGGTTATTGATTCAAAATGTATTGACATGAAACAATTGACATGCTATGAAATGTTTCAAAATGTTTTACACCCCATGGTGAGGCCTCGTAAATTTGTCCAAATTCGGAGCGAAAAGCGAAATGCACGATACCACGCCCTTCGGTCGGGTAAGCGGCCTGTTCGGCGTACCGATTGAACTGCGCGCCATCATGGACGAGTTGGCCCTAGGAATCGTCATCATGGACCTTTCCCGCCGGATCCTGTTTTTGAACAGCCGTTTCGAAGCGTTGACCGGGTTCATGAGGGATGACGTCTTGGGCGTCCCCTGCCGCCACGTGCTCCGCGCCAACCTCTGCGGGTCTAACTGCCCTCTCATCAAGGCAGAGCATGACAAGGCCCCCGTCGTCGTGGAAGGCGACATCATCAATCGCGACCATCAGAAGATACCCGTGCGCCTGTCCGCAACCGCCCTGCGCGATGAAAAGGGGCAACTCGTCGGTTTTATGGAAACGGTCGAAGATATGAGGCCCGCTCAAGGCAAGGGGAACCCCGCGCAGAAGACGGACAGTCTCGGCGGAATCATCGGTCGAAGCGCAAAGATGAAAGAACTGTTCCGTGTCATCCCGGTGGTCGCCCAAACCGATTCCTCGCTTCTTATTACGGGAGAGACCGGTACGGGAAAGGATGTGCTGGCAGAGGAGATTCACAAGGCTTCCGACCGCGCCGACGGCCCATTCGTCAAAATTAATTGCGGGGCCCTGCCCGAGACCCTGCTCGAATCCGAACTCTTCGGTCATAAAAAGGGGGCCTTTACCGGAGCGGTCAGCGATAAAATGGGGCGGCTGAGGCTGGCCCATCGCGGCACCCTCTATCTCACGGAAATCGGTGACCTTCCCCTTCCTCTCCAGGTCAAGCTGCTCACGTTTTTGGATGACAAGGTCGTCTTTCCGCTGGGGGGCACCGAAGAGTTCCAGGTCGAAGTGCGGGTCATTGCCGCAACCAACCGCAACCTGGAACGCATGGTGAGGGACGGGCTTTTTCGGCAGGACCTGCTGTTTCGACTCAATGTGGTTCGTTTTCAACTGCCCCCGCTCAGGGAGAGGGGGGAAGATGTCAGCCTCCTCCTGGATCATTTTTTAAAGCTTTTCATCGGCCGTTTCGGTAAGCGAATCAAGGGGTTTTCCCTCCCGGCACGCCGCTTTTTATCGAATTATCCCTATCCCGGAAATGTGAGGGAACTCAGAAACATCATTGAATATGCCGCCGGTATCTGTTCCGCCGATACGATCGGGATGGAGCACCTCCCTACCTATCTCATTGAAGAAAAGGCAGCTTGGGACGAGCCCGGTCCCGAATCCCAGTGGCGATTCCAGACGGGTCATCCCCCCCAGGATCGGAACGCGGGTCTGAGCTGGGCGGACATCGAGCGACAGCTGATTATCGACACCCTCCTCAAGGCCCATGGCCATAAAAGCAAGGCGGCCGAGATCCTGGGGTGGGGAAGGACCACCCTTTGGCGCAAGATGAAACAGTACGGGCTCGAGGCATAATGTCTTTAAAACTACTGGTGACCTTGTCTGAAAACGATGTGGCGCCGAGGTTCGATCTGACCACGGAAGTCTTGATTGCCTCTTTCCGGGAGGACGGCTCGGTTGATCGGACCAGGACCGTTGTGCTGGCCCACGCCTCTGCCGAGGACCTCTGCCAGTTGATCCTGACGGAAGGCATCGACGTGGTCGTTTGCGGCGGGATCGAACAGGAATATTTCGATTACCTGGCCTGGAAGAAGGTGCGGCTCCTGGACTCGGTGATGGGGCCATGGGAACGCGCCCTTGAGTGTTTTAGGGAGGAGGGCCTGAAACCCGGTACGATCCTGATCGATCGTTCTGAAAGGACATCCCATGATTAAAAAATGGCTCTATGAACCCGGTGCTAATCTCTTGAAGTCCCTTTCGTTTCCCATGGACGCGGAATCGCCCCATCTCCATAAAGTCCTCCGGCGGAACATGATCATCATCATGAGCCTGGTGACCCTCGTCCCCCTGTTCATGATGGCTTTGATCAATCACTACTCGTACCAGACGGCCTTGAAGCGCGAAATCATCATGCCCCTCAAGACCCTGGTCAACAAGACAAAGCATTCCTTCGAACTCTTTACAGCCGAACGCCTTTCAGCCGTGAACTTTATAGCCTCAGCCTATGACTTCGAGCAGCTGGCCGATCAGGCGGAACTCTACCGTATTTTCCATGTGATGCGACAGGTGTTCCGCGGATTCGTGGACCTGGGTCTGATCGACGCCTCCGGCTTGCAGGTCAGCTACGTCGGTCCCTACGAACTCAGCGGCAAGATATACAAGAATCATGACTGGTTCAAGGAAGTGATGGTCCGGGGGGAGCACGTCAGCGACGTCTTTATGGGGTATCGCAAATTTCCCCACATGGTGATTGCCGTGAAACACGAGAGCAGGGACGGAAGTCGCTGGGTCCTTCGAGCGACGATCGACACGGACCTGTTTAATAAACTCATTACATCCATGGGACTCGATCCGACCAGCGACGCCTTTGTGGTGAGCCAATCGGGTGTCTTACAAACATCATCCCGTTTTTACGGTAAAGTCCTGGATCCTTTTCCCATGAAGATGCCGATCGTGAGCCGCGGGGCAACCGTCCTTGAAACCGTCGATCCTGAAAATGAAGAGATCCTCCTGGCCTACGCCTACTTCGATTCTCCGTCCTTCGTTCTCATGCTCGTCAAACCGAGAAGCGAGGTCCTCCATAACTGGTATACGCTGAAGATCGAAATTCTGCTGATCTTTGTGGCCAGCGTGATCGTTATTTTCCTCGTGGTGTTTAAAATAACGGACCTGCTGGTCAAAAGGATCGAGGAGTCGGACCGTCGGCGGTTGATTGGATATCGCGAGATGGAGCACACCAATAAACTGGCCTCCATCGGCAGGCTGGCGGCCGGGATCGCCCATGAGATCAACAATCCCATGGCCATTATCAATGAAAAAGCCGGTTTGATGGAAGATTTCCTGGTAATGATGCCAAACTTCGAAAAAAAAGATCGATTTCTGCAATTGACGGCCTCGATGAAAGAATCCGTCGATCGGTGTCGAAACATCACCCACCGCCTCCTGGGCTTTGCCCGACGCATGGACACGGAGATTGAGGCCGTCGACCTGGAAGGGGTCATCCGGGAGGTCTACGGTTTTCTGGAGAAGGAGGCCTTTCATCGAAACATCGATGTCCAGTTAAAATTGACCGACGGCCTGCCGGACGTACTCGCGGATCACGGCCAGTTGCAGCAGGTGTTTCTGAATGTTCTCAATAACGCATTTTCGGCCGTCGATGACGGCGGGGCCATCGCCATCACCACTTGGGACCATGACAAGGATTTTGTCGCGGCATCCATACAGGACAACGGCAGCGGCATGTCCGAAGAGACGCGGCGGCGCATCTTCGATCCGTTCTTCTCAACGCGCCGTCAAGGGGACGGAACGGGCTTGGGACTGTCCATCACCTACGGTATCATCCAGAAACTCGGGGGTCGTATCGAAGTCCAGAGCGAGGAAGGCGAAGGAACCACGTTTATCTTCTACCTGCCCAAGAAGGCGGGAAAGGAATTGGAGGCATAGGATGGATCAGCTGAAAGTGCTTTTGGTGGATGACGAGGAGGAGTTTGTGACCACATTGGCCGAGAGACTCCAGATCAGAGACATTGAGACGATTGTCGCTTTTGACGGCGAACGGGCGCTTCAAATCATTGAAACGGAAAGACCCCCCGTTGTGGTCCTGGATGTCATGATGCCCGGTCTCGGCGGACTCGATGTCATGAGGCATATTAAGAGAGAGCATCCCCGGACCCAGGTCATCCTGTTGACCGGCCATGGGTCCACCCAAGACGGGATCAAGGGGATGCACATGGGGGCGTTCGACTATATCATGAAACCGGTCCAGATCGAGGACTTAATCAAGAAGATGAACGAGGCCTTTGAGGCATCGAAAAAGGATACGCCGTGAATCGAATCAATCGAACGTCAAATGACCAGGGGACCGCCTTTTTCGGCAAAATGACCGCCGGCATCAGCCATGAACTTATGAATATCCTGGCGATTATCCGTGAACGATCCGGGTTGATAGAGGATTTAATGGCCTTGGATAAAGAGGCCGATTTTCCTTATCGCGACAAACTGGCCGCTACCTTGACGAGCATTCGGGAGCAGGTAGGGCGGGGAATGCAGGCCGGGGAAAAATTGAACCAGCTCGCCCACAGCATGGATGAGTCCCGCGCTCGGCTCCAGGTGGACGATCTTCTGGACCGAATCGCATTTCTGATGCAGCGCTTTGCCCGGCTCGAAAAGATAGAAATAAAGGCCGTGCCCACTGAACCGCCCATGACCGTTGACACGGACCCATTTCGTATCCTGCTGGTCCTCGCGGCATGCATTGAATACTGCATGGATCGAACGACCGTCGGGGGCGAGATCGTCCTCCAATGCATGCCGACGCAGGGGGGGACGGCTATCCGGTGTTCCAGCGACCGGGGACCGAACCCGGTCGAGGGTGCGGAAACGATTCAACACTTGCAGGACCGCCTGCGGGACCCGATGGAGAGACTTGGGGCGCAGCTTTGCGTTCTCAGCGCCGACAACCAGGTCGGCCTGGAACTGATCCTGCCCTAAAAAACCCTTTCAACGTTCCAATATGTTTCATATTAAACCATGCCAATTGTTCCGTATAGTTTCATATCATTTCATTATTTTACCCGGCAATTTTCAACTTTTTGTAATTACAGACAATTTTGTTATGGCACGGGCTTTGCTTTATTTACACGGCAAAGGGCATGGAACGATTTTTTTGTGCCTGGACGGATCCTCAAGTTTGATTCATGTCTGAAGAGGATCGCCGGATATAGGCAGTAAGGATCGAGAAAAGCGAAAGAGAAAGGAGCAAGGTAATGGGAAAGGACAAAATAAAGATCCTTCTAGTGGACGATGAGAAGGAATTCGTGGAGAGCCTTTCGGAGCGGTTGGCCTTAAGGGACCTAAAAGCCGACGTGGCGTATGACGGCGAGCAGGCACTGGAAGCGCTTAAAAAAGAAGAGCCGGAT
>JAFDKD010000266.1 GCA_019307165.1 Deltaproteobacteria bacterium
ATTACGATTTGCAGAAAATGGGTCTCGATACGACGCACGAATGGATCATCCAGCGAACCGGCGTCAGCGAGCGAAGACAGGCGGACCCGGATGTGGCCACGTCGGACCTGGCCTGCGAGGCCGCCCTCAAGGCCCTTGACATGGCGGGTCTGACGGCGGGGGACATGGACCACATCATGGTGGCCACCATCACGCCCGACACCTGCTGCCCGTCCGCGGCCAACTGGCTTCAGGCAAAACTGGACGCCCCCCAGGCGGTGACATTCGATGTGGCCGCCGCGTGCTCGGGTTTCATATTTACCATCAATATAGCGGAGCAGTTTCTGAAGTCGGGCGCAAGCAAACATGTCCTCGTGGTCGCCTCCGAGGTCATGACGCGCACCCTCGATTATACGGACCGCAACACATGCATCCTTTGGGGAGACGGCGCGGGCGCCGCGGTCCTGACGCTGGGCGACGAAGGGCATGAAATCCTATCCACCCACGTGCACACGGACGGCGCAAACGGCCTGGACCTGCTCTTGCCGGGGGGCGGCTCCAAGACCACGCCCATCAGCCACGAGAGCGTGGATCAGAAGAAGCACACCTTGAACTTGATCGAGGCGAATGCCACTTTCCGGGTGGCCGTGCGCCACTTTATCGACTCCATTAAAGAGGCCGCCGATCACAACGGCGTGGCAGTGGAAGAAATCGACTGGTTCATCCCGCACCAGGCCAATCTCCGAATGTTCCAATCCATGGCCAAAACGCTGAAAATCCCCATGGAGAAATTCTACGTCACGCTCGACAGGTACGGAAATATTTCATCCGCCTCCTGCGCCATCTCCCTGGCCGAGGCCGTGGATAAGGGAAGCATCAAAGAGGGCCAACTCATCTGCATGCCGGTCTTCGGCGGCGGACTCACCTGGGGCAGCGCCCTGATCCGGTGGTAGCCCGCTCAGAAGAGAATATCGAATATCGAACAAGGAATTTAGAATGATGAAGGAAGGGCGTCCTGCAGCCGCAGGCGCATTACCTTTGAAATTCCACCGTGCTCTCGCCCTCTCGGTAATTTCGACATTCAATTTTCAATCTTCAATCTGCCAATGCCCGCCTCATCCGGTCAAGCACCTCGTCTTTGCCCGTATAGGTCTCGATGCGCAGGGCCCGCTCTTCCTCTCCATTCTTGTTCAGGAAAATAATGGTGGGCACGCCCTTGACCCCGTACCGCTCAAGCAGCTTATCCTGTTGGGCGTGCCGATGGGTCAGATCGACGCGAAGCGTCGCGAACCGTTTGCTGAGTTCCAGGATTTGGGGGTCCGTAAACACCTGCCGTTCCATGGCCACGCACGGCCCGCACCAATCCGCGTAAAAATCCAGAATCACCGGTCTGTTGCCTTTCGACTCGGCGATCCGGGCTTCATCGTAAAGTTGCCAGGCTACCCCCTCGCCGGGCCGCAAGGAAATGACGGCATAACCCACCGCCGCTACAATCAAAAGGACGCCGACACATTTTTTAATCAGGGGAAAAAGCCGAAAGGAGGCCTTGCTCCGTTCCAACCATCCCAGGTGGATGCCTGCGGCGATCAACAGACCGGCGTACACGACGGTCCTTCCCATGCCTACGGGTAGGAGGGGACGGATCATGTATCCCGCCATTCCCATCAGAATCCATCCCAAGGCCTTGCGGACCCATACCATCCATTCACCCGACATGGGCAGCCGGTTCAGGGCTCCAGAAAATACGGCCAGTAGAGAAAGCGGCAGTCCCATGCCGACGCTCAACGTAAAAAAGTAAAGGAACCCCAGCAGGGGATCTCCCTTTTGCCCCACGGTTGTGATAAGCCCCAGGATAAAAGGGCCAAGGCAGGGTGCGGCCACGATGCCGAGTGTAAGCCCCATAAAGAAAGTGCCGAAGTAACCGCTGTAATTCCTGGCGGCAAGCCGGGTCAGACCGGAGGGCATTCGAAACTCCCACAATCCGAAAAAGCTCAATCCGAACCATACGAGAAGCGCGGCAACCCCCATGAGAACAATAGGATTTTGAAGGGCCGCGCCCAGCATTCCTCCCGACAGACCGGCCACGACGCCGAGCAGGGAATTGGTAAAAGCCAGGCCCAGGATATAGAGGACCCCGTGCACCACATTTCTGCCGGAGCCCTTTCCGCTTCGGCCCCCGAAATAGGATACCGTTATGGGGATCAAAGGGTAGATGCAGGGGGTGAGATTGAGCGCAAGACCACCCAGGAACAGGCCGAAAAGCGTGAGCCACAGACCGGCCCCGAGCGCCGGGCCGCCCCCCCCTGCCCCTGGATCGCCCCGGGAGGGGGCCGCCTCGAACAGCTCACGGTTCAAAAGCGTGGCCGTTTCCCCCGGGGAGGTGATCCTCAAAGATATGGCCAGGGGGACCTTTTCGGGAGGCAGGCAGGCCTTCTCGGAACAGGCCTGAAAAAAGAGATGCCCGGTCAATTCCCTCATGCCTTCCGGCGCGGCTTCTTTCACATGCACTTTGGCCCGGACCAGGACCTCGCCCGAGTAAACCGCCACCGCATCAGGTGCGAAGGGAAATGTCTTCTTTGCGGGAGGGGGAAACCGGATATCGGAAAAACGGATATTCGATGTCTCCGGAAGCCGGAGTGCCGTCGGGATCAATCCGTCGCCCTTGTCCTCCGTCCCGTGTATGTTCCATTGCGGCGCAATTCGAATACGGAACAGGACCGGATAAACGCCCCCGGCGGGATACGATCCCTGTGAATGGACGACCGTCACTTCGGCCGTTGCCGCCCATACAGGCGCTGATCGTGCAATGGAAAACAGCAGCAGGACCCAAAGGACACCGGCGGAGAACATCAACAGCCGCCATGTCAAACCGCTTGCAAGGTCTCGCCGCGATGAGTGGAAAAGCGATTTCATAAACGCCACCATGACAGGAGAAGGAAAGTATGACGCGCGCCGGTGGAATCAGCCCATCCGGCAAATGCCGATTTCGGAAAAAATATAGTGACGACATGAGGTTGTGTCAACTCGCCCGCCGACGGCGGAAGCGATAATTCGACCCAGAAAAAGGTTGACACACACCCCGGTTTTCATCATATCTAGTTTCGATCCGGAAACGACTTAACGCCTGAAATTCTATCGCTTTTGCTGATGCAGACAATATCCTTAAGAATACGGCTTGTTATTATGGCCCTGTTGATACTGGCGGCCCTTGCTTTTGGTCAATCGCGGGCCTATGCGGACAACAGGACCGTGCCGACGGACACCGACCGGGACGGAACGGTGGATCGGATTGCCCATGTCGATGAGGCGGGCAATTTGTCATTGCTGGAACTGGATTCCGACGGTGACGGGAAAATGGACCGGTTCCAGCACTACGCGGGCGGTGAATTGACGCGGGTGGAGCGGGACACGGACCGCGACGGGTCGCCGGACGTTCGGGATTATTTCGAGAACGGCAAACGGGTGCGTCATGAACGGCGCTCGGGAAAAACAGGCAAACCGGACAAAATCATCCTGTTCGATCAGAAGGAACGCCCCCTCAGCATTCGCGAGGACACCACCTTTGACGGACGTTTGGACACGGCCTACGATTACAAGGATGGAAAAATCGCAACCTCCGCTCAGGATATAAACGGGGACGGCAACGCCGACATCCGGATACGATACGTCAATGGCCGCCCCGTGGAAAAAAGCGTTGACCAAGACAACAATGGCGTCATCGACAGGACCATCGTACTGGACGCGCAGGGGCTCCCGCTGGAAAGCAGGCACGACCTGGATCAGGACGGCCGCATGGAAATCCTCAGAACATATGACAAGGGCGGCCTGGCCCTGGAGAAGCGTGACGCGAATCACGATGGCTGGTTCGAGCAGGAGACCCGATTCAAGGACGGCCTTCCCGCGTCCCTTCGGAAGGACACTAATGGTGACAGGTCATTTGACGACCAGACCCGCTTCAAGAGGGGGAAGCCCGTGTACCAGGAAAAGGACACGAACTTCGACGGCAAGATGGACCTGTTTGCCGGGTTCGGCCCCCGGGGCGCGGCGGAAAAAATTGAGGAGGACACGCGACACACGGGCCGGATCGACCGGGTACGCACCTATGCCCGGGGAAAACTGAAAGAAATAATATACGATTCGGACGGCGACGGTTTCATGGAAACCGCCACCCGATATGTGGACGGCCGGATACGTCTCCAGACCATGGACGAGAACAGGGACGGGACGCCCGATATCCGGGTCCTTTTCGACGATGACGGGCTCAAGGAAAAAATTGAAATCGACGAGGACCTGGACGGCCGGCCGGATGTCTGGCAATATTTCAAATCGGGCCGATTGACCGGACTGCACCGGGATGAGGACGGAGACGGCCGGCCCGACCTCAAGGTTTTTTACCGCGAGGGCGAAAAGGTGAAATCGGCCAGAGACCGGGACCGGGACGGCCGTTATGAGACGATCGAATGGTATGACCGAGCCCCGTGGACCCGCGTCGTTGAACTGGATGGGGATGGGGACGGCAGAACCGATGTCCGCTACCGCTACATGGCGGATACCCTGCGGGTTAAAGAAATGGACGAAGACGGCGACGGCCGCATGGACCTCAAAGTCCATTACGGCGAAAACGGCAAAATCCGGTGGAGCGAAGAAAAAGGGCCGGGAAAACCGGGCGGCCGTATTGTGTGGTATTATGATGAAACCGAACACGCAATCCGGGCCGAGCATGACCCCGACGGCGACGGGGCCGTCGATATCTGGTTCTTCTACAAAAACGACCGTTTGGTATGCGTGCGCGAGGATACCAACCGCGACGGAAGGCCCGATGTGTGGGAAGACTACGATGCTTCCGAAGCCCTCATCAAACGGTCCAGAGACCTCAATTTCGACGGCACGCCCGACCTGGTGGACCGGCCTGAGGGGCACGCGGAAAATGCGATGACGAATTCGCGACAATAGGAGCAGGTGCGGCATGGAGGGCCTCATCCGCCTCAGGCGGAGGGCCTCATCCCCAAGCGAGTGAGACTCCTCCCGCAGAGCGTCCGGCATCAGGATGCCCCCTCGAAGGAGGCTCGGATTTCAACCTATGAATCAAACTGAAGTCGAATACAACCGAAGTCATTTTTTTTAAACGTCCAGATGCAATACGTACTCTGTCATTCCCCGCCAAAAAGCGGCGGGATCTCCGACCCGCGCAGGCGGGAATCCAGTCAGAATATAGAACCTGGATCCCCGCTTGCGCGAGGACGGTGCCTGGATCCCCGCCTGCGCGGGGATGACGGAAAAGGGGTTTGAACCGGAATACGAACCAATGATTTGAATCTCCTTTTGGCTGCACGTTCAAACCATTATCCTATGTTCGAGGCGTTGCAAACCTATCCGGGTCCTCCACCAGAGGTGGAGGGTTTAATTGGTACTAAAAGATATAGCCAATTAGCATGACCCCACCCACTGGGCGGGTCTTCCATATTATTCGGAAGGAAAAAGATATGATAGATTTCCTCTCAAAAGGCGGCGTCCTCGTAGCCCCCATCCTTTTGTGTTCGGTCATAGGGCTGGCTATTTTTCTGGAAAGACTGATCCGTTTCTCCAGGGTCCGCGTACGGGGCTCGGGACTGGTGCAGGAGATTGTCCGCCACCTGCGGGCCGGCGAAGACCATCAGGCTTATGAACTGGCCACCGGCAGTAAATCGCCCATGGGACGAGTTCTGGCGCAGGGCATGGAAGTCAAGGATCAGGACAGGGAGACCCTGGAAACCGTGCTCGTCCATGCCGCGGACGAGGAAGTGAGGCAACTTTCCAGATACCTCCAGGCACTGGCCGGTATCGGCAACATTGCACCGCTTTTGGGACTGCTGGGGACCGTCATGGGAATGATCAGGGCCTTCATGGTGATTCAGGATATGGGAGGCAAAGTCAATGCGTCCGTGCTGGCGGGCGGTATCTGGGAGGCCATGCTGACGACGGCACTGGGCCTTTCGGTCGCCATTCCCGTCATCGTGGCTCACAGCTACCTCCTCTCGCGGGTCGATCGGTATGAGGCCGGTCTTTATGATGGAACGGTCCGGTTTCTGAAAGCCTTGTCCAAGCGGTCCTGCGAAGCGTAGGAGAATCCGTCATGCCGATTCATAGAAAAAAACGAGCCCCTTATGAGATCAAGATGCCCCTGACCTCTTTGATCGATATCGTTTTCCTGCTGCTGATCTACTTTCTTCTGACCACCAATTTCCTGGTGGATGAAGGCATAAAGATCAAGCTCCCCCAGGCCAAGGCATCCGCCCCCCAGACGGAGCAGGAAATTACCATATTCGTGGACAGCAACGGCCAGGCCTTCATCGCCGGTCAACAGGTGGTACTGAGCGAACTCTATGACCGTCTCAAGGACATGATCGGTGAAAAGGAGGACATGCTGGTGGTCATCCGTGCGGATCGGTCCGTTATTCTCAACAGCGCCGTGAAGGTCATGGATGTCGCCAAGGCTGCGGGTGCGGGTCGATTGTGTCTGGCAACCGAAAAAGACTTTTAGCGTGACATCCGATCCCGAAAGAAAAAAAGTGAACTGGCTGCTTCGCGGCCTCATACTCGTCTCTATTGCCGTCCATGCCCTGCTGTTCATGCATCTTGCCGGTGTCTTCCACTCCAAGGAGTGGACCTATATCGAATTGAAACTCCGCACCTTTACCAAGGCCCGCGTCAGGGAAATTCCGAGGCCACGCCATCGACCCGAAACCCTCCCCAAACCCAGGGACATTGCGCCCCCCAAGGTGGTGGAACGGACGATCCCTCCCCTGAAACCCCTGAAAGCAACGCCCGTGGTAGCCGAATATCCGGATACCATAGCGGAGGGCATCGAGCCGCCGAACCCGACGATCGCGCCTTTGCCCGAAATCGCCTCGTGGCAACCGGTTGAGGAGACGCTTCCGGATGCTCCCGACTCGGAACCGGCCAACGGGAGCCCCTCGCCTGAGTTTGACACGGCCAACGCCTATTTCGCCATGATCAGGCTCAAAATCGAAGCGAACAAGACCTATCCGGCCGGCGCCCGGCGACGCAATATCGAAGGCAAGGTTACCGTGGGTTTTGTCCTGGAGACGGACGGCCGGACAACATCGATCAAGGTGGTGAAAAGCTCCCGGCATTCAGCCCTGGACAAGGCGGCCCTCAAAGCCGTAAGGGAAGCGGCGCCCTTCCCCAGGCCGCCGGAGTACCTGTTCGACAAGCCCATACCCCTCCGAATCACCGTTGCATTTGAATTAATGTGAAGTCCTTTACGCCTTTACGAAATCTTAGATTTTTCAAACAAGGCCCCTTATTCCTCTCGCCAAGAGCGCTAAGAGGGCAAAACCCCATTTTCAAAGTCTTTCTTTGCGATCTTTGCGTCCTTTGCGAGATAACCACCTTCCGTTGCGGTTATTGTTTCTCTCGCCAAGATCGCCAAGATCATGCCTTGCGGA
>JAFDKD010000961.1 GCA_019307165.1 Deltaproteobacteria bacterium
ACTTGACCCCTCTATTAAAAGCAGCTAACAGTTAAAGATTAAATCTGCAGGAGGTTGATGAATGGGACTTCATGAAAAAGACCACGTTCGGAACGATTTGCTGGACGATATTTACGCTTCGGCCGATTTGTCTGCCAGCATAGCCAAATACCGCCTTCCCGATGAAGAACATGACCCACGGCACATTTATCATTTGGTTCACGATGAATTGTTACTGGACGGCAACTCCCAACAAAACCTGGCCACTTTTTGCCAGACCTGGTTGGAGCCGGAAATCCATCAGTTGATGGAATCCTGCATCGACAAGAACATGATCGACAAGGACGAATATCCGCAGACTGCCGAAATTGAATCCCGTTGCGTGCATATGTTGGCCGATTTATGGAATTCGCCTGCGGAGGACAACTCCATCGGCTGCAGCACCACCGGATCATCAGAGGCATCCATGCTCGGCGGATTGGCGCTGTTACGGCGCTGGCGCCAACGGATGAAGGCCCAGGGCAAGCCTGCGGACAAACCCAATTTGGTCACCGGACCGGTCCAGATCTGTTGGCACAAATTCACCCGCTATTGGGACATCGAACACCGGGAAGTGCCTTTGGAAGGCGACCGGTTGATGATGACGCCGGAAGAAACGATTAAATACTGTGATGAAAACACCATTGCCGTGGTGCCCACCCTGGGGTTGACCTTTACCTGCGCCTATGAACCGGTCGAGGGCATTTCCGATGCCCTGGACAAGCTGGAAAAAGACACCGGCCTGAGCATCCCCATCCACGTAGACGCGGCAAGCGGCGGTTTCCTGGCGCCTTTTGTCAATCCGGACCTTGTCTGGGATTTCAGGCTCGACCGTGTCAAATCCATCAACGCCTCAGGCCACAAGTTCGGTCTGGCCCCCCTGGGCGTGGGCTGGGTGATCTGGAGGGACAAGGAATATTTGCCCGAGGACCTGATTTTCCGCGTCAATTATTTAGGGGGGGATATGCCGACCTTTGCCCTGAATTTCTCGAGGCCCGGCGGCCAGATAGTGGTTCAGTATTACAATTTCTTGCGGCTGGGCCGCGAAGGGTACCGGAAAATCCAACAAGCCAGCTATGGCACGGCCGCCTATTTGGCTGACGAAATCGGTCAAATGGGGCCGTTCAAAATCATTTACGACGGTCGCGGCGGTGTCCCGGGTCTGTGCTGGACACTCAAGGAGGGCCAGGATCACCCCTTTACCCTGTACGATATCGCCGACCGGCTTCGGGGCCGAGGGTGGCAGGTGCCGGCCTATTCCATGCCCAAAAACCGGGAGGACCTGGTAATCCAACGTATTGTCGTTCGCCACGGCTTCAGCCGGGACCTGGCATCACTGCTCCTGGACGATATCCGTCGCACGTTAGACCATTTTGAAAAGCGGCCTGTCTCCATCCCCATGACCGAAAAGGAGGTTGGCGGCTTCCATCATACCTGAACCTAAGGGTTCGAGTGAAATGCTAAATTCAACCACGGAGGTTACCATGAACCGAATCGTCGTCGCGATCCTTACCCTGGCCTTGATGCTTGGCGCTGTTCCCTCGATCGCCGGACCGCCCTATCCGGACTGTTGTTCTCCCGATTACAACCAGACCGCTATGGACAGTTACCGCAAACTGCAATTCAAAATTTCAACCTACGGCGAATTGCCTGAGGGCGGTCAAGGCATCCGGCTCGGCATTTATCAGGCGCAAGCCGCCTGGGGCCCGGGCGCGACCGAAAAAAACATGGGCGACCGAAAAAAACATGGACCGCCTGGAAAAATCGGCGCACCTGGCGAAAAAGATGGGCGTGCAGCTGCTGTCCTTTCCGGAACTATACGTGCCCGGATATACCCTCAGCCCCGAAGAGGCCCGAAAGGTGGCCGAATATAAGGACGGCCCCAGCATCACTCGGGCCCGGAGGGTAGCCAAGGAACTGAACATGGCCATGCTGGTGCCATACGCGGAAAAGGTCGATACTGCCGACGGGACCAGGTATTACGATTCCATTGCTGTTATTTCGGAAACCGGGGCATTGATC
>JAFDKD010000962.1 GCA_019307165.1 Deltaproteobacteria bacterium
AGCTACCTCCCATCCGTACTGCAATCCGTGTCCAGGCCGTCCGCATTGAAACCACCAATGTTCCTCTTTTCATTCTTCCAATCTTAATCCACCTGCCTCTTTTTCCCCTGCAGCGCGCTGTAGCCTCGCACCGAGTGAGGCGACCAATGGGGTTGCGCTGATGCCGTGGGCAACGACACTCAAAATAATGGTACAGGTCGCTGTCATCGATATGATGTCCCCGCCGGGCAGATACGCGTTCAGCACGATTACCGCGAAAACGATACTGGCCAGACCCCGGGGTCCGAACCAGCCTATGAACAGTTTTTCATCGGTCCGCATTTTCAAGCCGGAGAGCGCCAGGAAGACTGGCACCATACGGATCAGGGTGAGGCTGAGCACTGCGTAGAGCAGAACTTGCCAGCTGAGGGCACCAATCGATCGGCCGACCACGGCGGCGCCGAACGCTACCCAAGTGATCAAAGCCAGTGTATCGGCCGTTCCTTCGGCAGAGAGCAAAAGTTTGTGCTTGTGCTGATTACTGACAATCCTACCGAAAAGCAAACCGCCCACGAAGCAGGCGATGAAGCCGCTGCCGCCGATCCACTGTGCCACTGCGAAGCAGGCCACGGATAGGGCTGGGACGGGCAGTTGCAGCCAGGTTTCGGTAACCCAGCCCCGGTCGCCAAAGCGCTTGAGCAGCAACCAGCCCAAAAGGGTCAGCCCAACGCCAACTCCTCCACCGATACCGATCTCCTCCGCCAATAGTTTGATCGCGAGAATCGAAGTCCCTTCTTCAACACCTGTTTTCGTGACCAGGGCAAGAAACAGGAAGAGAATAGGCACGCAGATCCCGTCGTTCAAACCACTTTCCACATTTAGACTCTCCCGGATGTTGGACGGAACCGTCTTGTTCGTCACCACCGCTTTGCCCAGAGCGGCATCGGTAGGTGACAGTATGGTCGCCAGGACAGCAATCTCAAGCAGAGTCAGACCGCTGAACAGGATAACACCAGTCCCGAATCCAAGCAGGATGGTTAACGGCAGGCCGATCAACAACAGGCGCAGGGGAATCCGGGAAAACTGCTTGAGTTCGTCAAGATTCGCATTGGCGGCATCCGCGAACAGCAACAGTGCCAGAGTCAGTTCGGCCAGGGTTCTAAGACCCTCTGAGTCTACTTCCCCGGTCAGGAGATCCAGCCCGAGGGGGCCGACAGCCAAACCGAAGGCGGTGAACACCAACGCCCCGTTGATGGGCGTCTTTTCGAGCCCGCCGCTGGTAATACTGTAAAGAAAAACGAATGTCCCTAAGATCGCCAGATTTTCATACATGATGTATTGCCTCCGATTATCAAGCTGTCAACAAAGCCGCTCTCATACAATGGATTACGCTTCATTATGCCTGTAGACCTACTGGGCGATCGCTGTGGGTCATCATCAAAGCGGACCGGTTCCTGTGGGGTATAAGTTATTATCGGCAAAGTTGTCAAAATGCGAATATGGCTCCTACAACTAGACCGCTTACCTGCAGATCGTCAAGCACAGCATCATCATCGAAATCCCAGTCCATATGGCGGTACACCGCCAGCAATTTGAATGTATCGAACTGGTAGCCGATCCCGGTAAAAGCATGCCAGGTGAAGTCCGAATCACCGGTACCGATATCCAGGCGGTACGGCACAAACCAGCGACCTTTCAGGTTAAGGTACCCCCTGACACCGACAATACCGTCCCATACATCAACGGACCCGGAATCCTTTATCTTTTTCGGCCCCAGGGGAGGAAGAGTCTCGAACTCCAGGTCCACATCGATCCCAAGATACCGCGCCCCGGCCAACAGCTGCAAGCTCCCTTTTTCTCCGCCCATGATCTCGTAGGCCACAACTGGATTGACGCCCCACCCCTCCAAGCCTCTGTCAGTCAATTGAAGAACCGGGTTTATGTTACTGTCGGAACTCTCGCTAATGTCCAGGTAGAGAACATCGATCAAAAAGTTCCACTTGTCTTTACGGGTCCCAATGGCTGCCATCAGAGTAAGATCAAGGTTCTCCATGATCGTATCGAAATCGAACTCGAGATCCTGTCCTCCTGCAGTAGTAGCGTCAATCTCCGCCATCCAAAAGTAAATTTCCAGGATGAATTCCCAGTTGTCCTGCTGGACATCTGTCTGGGTTTCAACCGGTTTTTCATCAGCGGCATAAACATTTACGGTGAACAGGCCATGGAAAAGTACAGCCAGGACAAATAAAAATGTGCAGTTTAGACGTCTCATGAAAGCTTCTCCTTTTAAGTTTTAAGTCTCCCCTCACCTCTCTTTGCCAAATTCGGGGAACATACCTCTGTCAGAAAATCATTTCATCTTTATGCCCAAATCCTTTGCTGTTATCTATTAATCGTATCCACTTTGGTGAAATCCGATAGAAGCTGCTTTCCCTAAAAGGTTTTAAAATTTCAGAAGCCCGATGCAATTTTTTTAATGACGGAAACTTTGTCAGATACATTTCTTTCACCCCGTCACGATCCGCCTCGGACACAACACCTGCCAAACCATCAAGCTGCAAACCTTTAATTTCTCTCCAGCCGGCGAATTCCCCGCTTATTGAGACAGACACTCGAGGGTTTAGCGCAATATATTGACAATGACGCGTAGTGACGCTGGAGACAAAATAAAGCCGGCAACTGTCATCACTGGCATAAAACAAATCGGTGGACCACGGCCGATTGTCATGGCAGGTAGCCAGCGACAAGGTCGTATGTCGCACAAGATACCGGCAAATTAAGGATTTCAAGGATTCTTGATCCGTCATTTCCTTCCTATCGCTTGAGCATACCCGCATCCATTCATACCCGGCCGGTGCCGGGGTGACGATATAGACCGCTTGGCGCCCTCCATCGGATTTTATGCATCTGCCAAGCTTCAAGCAACGACTCTGGTTAACGGATGAAGACGCTGTCCCGTGTCAGCGTCTTCCCCCCAGCGCTGGAAAAGATCGTGGCGGATACCCATGTAATCGAAAATTTTCCCAATCGTCTGGTCGATAATGTCCTGGATGCTCTTGGG
>JAFDKD010000267.1 GCA_019307165.1 Deltaproteobacteria bacterium
ATGCTTGTATCGCCGGGTACGCCAAAAATGACCTCGACCTGAAACCTCATAAGCATATCCACTAGCAAGTGGGCTCCATTTGTTGTCATCATTATCCTCTTTCCAGGCCCAAGTGTTCGGCCGGGGAAATTTGAAAAATCTGCTGCACCTCTTCAGTGGTTGCGCCGTACGCAAGTAGCAGCTTTATCAACCACCGGGTGCCCACGACGTGGGATGGATTATGTATCTGGCCGTAATCGGAGCCATAAACGAAATGCCGGGCCCCGACTTCCTTGATCATCTTGACCGCGTAAACCGGTCCGGTTTCGTGCTGCGGAAACGTGGTGGTGCCCAAACCGGAAAGCATCAGTTTAATGCCTTCGGAAGCCGCCTCTTTCATTTGCTCGATCGAGGTCTTGCAGTGGATGTGGGCCGGGTGGATGATTTCCATCCGTTTGACCCCCAGGCGGATGGCCTCTTCGAAAACGGCCTTGTGTTCTACGTAGGGGAAATGGCCGCTGGCCACGATCAGGTCGTTGTCCGCGGCGATCCGTAGTACCTCGCTCATCTCCGGAAGGCACCGGCCTTTGTCGTCCACGATCCGCAGCCCTTCACCCGACCAGTCATCATAGACTATCCGCCGGTGATGGTAGGAATCGACCATGGGCATCCAGACATATTTGGACCCGGGGAACCCCAGGCACCGTTTGACTGCATCCGGGTTGATGCCTCCCACGGGCTTATTCAGCGTGATCCCGCCGAAAATCTTCACCGGTTCCACTTCGTTTCCTTGGGCCCATATGTCCAGGTATTTTTGGACCAGTTGGTTCCGCGAGGCCGATGGCGTGAACCACGTCTTGAAGACTACGGCCCGCATCCCGGCCCGGCTGTAATCCATGGCAATTTCATCTTCCAGCAAAAGCCGGTCGAAGGGATCGGACCCGCCGTGGGCGTGGATGTCGATGGCGCCCTTCATGAGGTTGTCCACGTCCGCTTCGGTAAATTTCACACCAGCCAGAAACCGGGCATACTGAATATTGACCACCTGAATCTGCTGTTTGAGTAAAAACCGGGCCACCTCGTCGCTCAAGTCCGGGATATCGAAACTCACCAGTTCCTTTAGCCGATCCACCCGATCTTCCGGAATCTCGATTTTCAAGATTTCATCCAGGGTCATGCCTTCTTTAAACATTTAATCCTCCTTTCGATTTGATTCAACGGCGGTACCAATACTCATTTCTCGTTTCTTAAACCAGTTGAGCAAAACCAGAATGACCAAAAGCGCCATTCCGGGAAAATACAATGCCGGCATATTGAGCAAGAGTAATATTGCTGCGACCGCGTACAAAAAACGCCTGAATAGATTGATTTCCGCAAACAGGTGCCGGGCCAAAAACAAAGAAACGGCCACAATGAAGAATAATATCCGGATCGTGGGCACAACCAGATCGGATACACTTTCAAACTGCATTAAAACGGCCGGAGAATAAACAAACAGATAAGGAAGAACGAAGGCCGGGCCGATGATTTTCAAGGCGGTGAATGCTGTCCGGTTCGGGTCGGCCCGGGCCACGCTGGCAGCCGAATAAGACGTCAGCGCCACCGGTGGCGTCATTCCGCTCAATGATGCAAACCATAAAACGTAAAAATGGGCCACGATGGGCGGCACGCCCAGTTCAATCAGGGCTGGGGCGGCTAGAACCACCACGGTGATGTAGCAAGCGGAAATCGGTAAGGCCATGCTCATAAAAATGGTGGCGATCATGATGTAAAAGAGGGCCCAAAATAAAACCCCTCCCGATAATTTCATGATATTATAGGTGATGGTGTTGGAGATTCCGGTCATGGTGGTCGCACCGATGATGATGCCTGCCACCGCGCAGGCCACAGCCACCGGTATGGTGAGTTTGGCTCCGGATTCCAGCGTCCAGATTAAATCCCCCAGCCGCATCCCCTGGCTGGGGCGCAGCCAGGTAACCACGAAAACGGCTACAATGCTCCACCAGGCGGCAAAGAGCGGAGAATACCCCTTGAGCAGCATATAAAGCAGGAGGACGATCGGAATGAACAGATGCCCCTTGGACAGCATCACCTTTTTGAAGCTGGGCATCTCCTCCTTGTTCAGGGTGATGAGCTCCAGCTCGTGTGCCTTGATAATAACGTTCATCAACACCATGAGGTAATAAAAAATAGCCGGCAAAATGGCCGCCAGCATGATGTCTCTGTACGGGAGGTCCAGCATTCCGGCCATTAAAAAAGCGGCAAACCCCATGACCGGCGGCATGATGGTCCCTCCGGACGACGCCGCCGTTTCGATAGCCGCGGCGAAACTGGGTGAATAGCCGACGCGTTTCATCAAGGGGATGGTGATCGACCCCGTGGTGACCACGTTGGAAATCGGGGAGCCGCTGAGCATGCCCATGAATGAACTAGCGATTACCGCCACCAGGCCCGGACCACCACGTTTGTGTCCCAACAAAGCCATGGTGCCTTGATTGAACAAGTCGCTGGCCCCGCTTCTTTGGAGAAACGCGCCAAAAAGGACAAAGAAGAAAATGAACGTCGAGCTGATGGTCAAAGTAATACCAAAAAAGCCTTCCTCAGTCAGATACAGCCGGAATAGCATTCGCTTGAAGCCGACTCCCGGGTGGCCGAGCATCCCGGGCAAATAGGGTCCGAAATACACAAACAGCAAAAAAACAATGGCCAAGCCCAGAAGGATGTTACCCACCACCCGCCGGGTCGCCTCCATGACCAACAAAACAGTCATGGCCCCGAACACCAGGTCGTAGGTATTGGGTATGAACCCCCGGGCAGCCAGATCGTTCCAGAACAAAAAGATGTATATGCCCGACCAGGCCCCCAAAGCGGACAGGATAATATCGTAAACCGGCGGCCGCCCCAATCCCGAACGATCACCCGATCGGGCGGCAGGATAGAGCAAAAATGTAAGACACAGGATGAAAGACAGGTGAAGCCCGTTGCGCAGAATGTTTGGTAAAAGCCCCGGGCCATTGACCCACAAATGAAAAACAGAAGCCCCAATGGCGATAGTGCCGACTATGACCGCCCAAATGTTTTGAAGGTCCCGCTCTCTCGGGTTGGTTCTGGTTGCGCCCAATTTGACTTGGCTCAAAACATTCCTCCTTTATTGAATTCGGACGCCCGGAAGGTTCCGGGCGTCCGATTCATATCTTGGTGACCTCAATCAAAATCGCCGGTTGCAGGATGCCTAAGGAATCAACGTTTTTGGAATCTTGACCCCTTTTTCCTGAAAGTATTTGATTCCACCCGGGTGTGCCTTGAGGCCGGAATTATACGTTCCGGCGAAGGGTTCATTGGGATCGATGGGCTTGAACCCGTGGTAAGCCCGTTTCAAATATTTCAGATTTTCGTACATGATTTTGGTCAGGGAATACACCAATTTGTCGGGAGCATCGGCTGAAACGATAAACAGATTTTGCCGGGCCACCGTCTGAATGGGCTTATCCTGATTGGGATAGGTGCCGGGTTTCAGGACCACGCGATACATCACCCCGCCCGCTTCGATTTTTTCGATTTCTCCGTCGGTCAGGGGGATGACGTGCCCGGTTTTGCTGGTATAGAGGTCGACCAGGGCTCCGGTGGGCGGCGCGCCCTGAAACAGCCCTCCGTCCAGCTTGCGGTCTTTCATCGCTTGGACCGACTGGCTCCAACCTAAATATTCCTTCTTGGCCAGATCGTCGAAAGTCACCCCTGCCGCTGAGAGCAACTCCCTGGCGTTGCGTTCGGTGGCGGCTCCGGCTTTGCCCACCGAAATTCGCTTGCCCTTCATATCTGCCATGGTCTTGATTCCCGACTTGAAAGTCACACCCCAAGACTGATAGGTCGGAAACAGAACCGACAGGATTCTCAGGTTTTTAACCGGGCGGCCGGAAAATTTTCCCTTTCCCTTATGTGCGCCCATGGCCACGTCCAAGGCGGCCATACCGATTAAGGCTTCCCCAGACGCGAGCATATTGCAGTTTTCGACGCTGCCACCCGAGGACTGGCTGGTAATCACGATACCTTTATCTTTGAGTTTGTCCGACCACAGCGAGGCCAGAAGCGCGCCCATGGGGTAATACGATCCCCCGGTGGATGCTGTAGGAAGACGATAGAAGTCCCTGGCCTGAGACGTAGGGGGCATCACCAACAAAACGGTCAGCAGAAATGACAGACACAAAACCAATAAACCCATCTTTTTCATTGTTTTCTTCATTGTTACCTCCATAATTATTTTGAATTTAAAGTTGTGGAGAGTGAATTACCAGGAAAAGATCCGGCCGAATTCCTCCCCTCCCATTACACCTATTCTCTTCAAACAAGCCCACAGGCTGGCCTGGACGCTGGTGATCACCGGCAGTCCGGTGTCTCGTTCCAACAGTGGTACGATCTCCATCGACCGCCAATTGGTGCAGCTGATGAAAATACCGTCCGTTTCGGGATGCAAAACGTCACAAACAGCCTGGTAAGCCGACCAGGGCGGCAGCATCCCTTTTTCCATCACTCCGATGATGTCTAGATGTTTGTGGCCCAAGACCTTCAAGGGGCTGAGCTGTCTTTCGAGGAACTCCTGTTCGGCCCGTCCAGCTTCGGGGTGGTATGGGCTGACCAAGGTCAACCCCCTACAGTTCGCATGCTCAAGCGCCTCCAGCACAGCGGTGGTGGTGGTAATCGCGGGAATGGACGTCGCTTCGGTAATTCGGTCCGATAGGTCACGGTCATGGCCGATGCCTTTGAGAAAACTGCCGATGGTACAGGCGAACAAGATGACATCCGGCCGCGCCGTGGCCACGCGCTGGGCGGCCTCCACCACCTTGGCATCTAAATCATTTAGTAGCTTGACTTTTTCGTCCTTGTCAGAAACGTCGGGCAGAAAACAACGAGCCGTATGGAACCAGACGCCTTCGGGCATCATTCGCGCAAATTCATATTCAATGGTCGTATTTGGTGATAGGATGACCAGGCCGATGCGCCCCCGCCAGCTGTGCTGCATTTTCACCTCCAATCTACCGAATAATCAAGGCCCCAAGAATAATCATTCCGGCACTTTATTTGTATATGCCGCATAGTCACAGCAAATGCAAGCGGCCTAATGTTACGACGTTACTGCTAATTCATATTACCGAGAATAATACTTGATATTTGATTATATTTGACCATTAAATCCTTGTCAAGCATTTTTAATTTTATAATAAAAATTTATAACATATTGATATATTGATTATTTTATATTTTAAATTGGGTTAATTATATTTAATTAATATTTTATTTTTTAAATAATAAAACTTTTAATCTTAATGACTCTTATGAAAACCATTCCGA
>JAFDKD010000268.1 GCA_019307165.1 Deltaproteobacteria bacterium
GCGTCTTGGAAAGGCCTTTCCGAAGCCTTCCGAAAAAACCCGCTTTTTCTTGTACCGGGTTTTCCTCCTGATCTTCGGGCCCCTCCGGCGCCGGGGTTGCAGCCGCCTCCGGCGATTCGCCCCCGTCTTTTTTCTTTTTCCGAAATAGTTTCATTCTTTTCAGTCCCACCGATGTCTATCGCGGCTAAAGCCGCTCCTGAGGCGGCATATAAATACGCCTAAAACATGGCGTACAAGCTCCCGCCCTACAACGCAACGATTGCGAGCACCGCTACGCTGTTCTCAATAGCAACAGTAATACGCAGATCTCTACCCTGTTGAGTTTGGTTGGAGTAATCTGTCATCATCATCATGGCTGTCTGCGGCAGCGATCACCTGTCCGAAGCATGGCGGGATTGGGATTCGTTATGGTTTGAATTCGCTGTCATCGTTGTCGCCGTCGTTGTCGTAATCGCCGTAGGGCGCCAACTCTCTTTGACAGCGTATTCACGCCCACCGAGTTTCGTTAACATTGACACGATTCGGATAAGCATCGCCTTGCCATTCGAGTGAAACCCGATAGACGGTAAGCTGCTCATGACCGAATTGCATGATCTCCTCGATTACGACCACGAGCACCGCCTCGCTGTGCACGAGCACTAGCGGTTGTGAAATCGATATTCACCCACTGAAAATCCGGAAGCCCCATTTGCAAAGGGGGGAGCGTGCAAAAAAACCCGAGGGATAAGCTGACTTACCTAGTCCGATAAGCGTCGGTTTTCACGAAGTTTCATATCAGGTGTCAGTAAAAAAGATAGTACGCCGCTTGTTGTGGTGCAATCACCTGTCGTCCTGAAGCCAGAAATCCCGCCTCCAACCTAACGCCACACCGCGCAACCCGGAACCTGCAACCCGCAACTCGCCGGTCCAACGGTTTTGCTCTGTGTCGCATGTTGTTGCCCGGAATTCAAGTAAAGAATCCCCGCCCGTCAAAGATCCCGCCATGCGGGACAGACAAGGCGTGGATTTCTACAAAGAATTAAAAAGGCAATCGCCCGGACTTCCCCGGAGATTGCCTTATCATGCCTGTTCCGGCCGCTTCACCCCCTGATCCACCATCAAGGCGCCATCTGCTTTGTTGCCTTCGGTCGCTCCTCCCTGCGACGTAAAATTCATACGCCTCAGTCGTCGCTCCTCGGCGCCTCACATCTGACACCTTGCTGGTGATCAGGAATGTCCCTGATCCACCCCATGAAAAAGCCCAGTCCAAATTAGGTGATGGATTTAGATTCACCCTGACAACGTTGCCAAAAAAACTTAGTGCAATGCGTCCGAGGCGGCGGGCGATCCTTCCGCTTCCCTGTAGCGCTTCAGGTCCACGGCCACGGTCTTGGATATGCCTTTCCTTTCCATGGTCACACCGAAAAGACGATCCACGATTTCCATGGTCTTTCGGCTGTGGGTCACCATGATGATCTGGGAGGCTTTCTTGATTTCCTGGAGCAGTTCGTTAAACCGGTCGATGTTGGCTTCGTCCAGCGGGGCATCCACCTCGTCCAGCAGGCAAAAGGGGCTCGGCTTGATCATGTAAATGGAAAAGAGCAGCGCCATGGCCACCAAGGCCTTTTCGCCCCCTGACAGCAGACCCATGTGACTCAGCCTCTTGCCCGGGGGCTGGACCTCGACCAGCACGCCGCTTTCCAGCGGCCTGGTTTCATCCGTGAGACTGAGTCCCGCGGTCCCCCCATTGAACAAAATGGGAAAAATCTCTTTCAGCTTTGCGTTCACCGCCTCGAATGCTATTCGAAATTTCTCCAGCGATGTCCTGTTGATGCGCCTGATCGCCGTTTGCAGGTCTTCTATGGACCGGATCAAATCCTCGCGCTGTGAACTGATGAATTCGAACCGCTCCTTGAGCACCTCGTGCTCCGTTATGGCCGTCAGATTCACCTCCCCCATTTGCTGCCGCCTGTCCTTCAGCTGATCGAGATGCGCTTCCATCTCCGCCGGGACAAAGCCGTCTTCCACGTACTCCCCATAGATGTCGGGCAAATCCAGGTCGAATTTTTCTTTCACCGTCTCGGTCAAGTTGTCCATCTTGATCCGAAGTTCCGAATGAGCCAACTTGGCCTGGTTGATGCTTTCCCTGAGCGCATCCATCTCCTGGCGGACCTGTTCTCCCCGGGCGGCCGCTTCCCGGATGGCATCCTGAAACGCCTGCCGTTCCCGATCGGCCCGGTTCACGGCCTCCTCCGCCTCTCTAAGGGCTTCGTACAGGACCGACATTTCCTCGCGCAGGTCCCCCTGCCTGTGCCCGGACTCCTCGCGCCGCCTCCGCCCGAGAACAAGCTCCTCGTCGATCTTTCCGATCCGCCTTCGGGAATCCTCGGCATAGTCTTCTTTCGCTTGTTCTTCCCGTCCCAGGCCCCGTTGTTCCTCCCTCATAATGAGGTAATCGGCCCTGAGCCGCGCAACCGATTCTTTAATTTGATCGAACTCCTCTTCCGACTCCTTCAACTCTTTGGCCTTTTCCTCGAAATACGCCTTCTCTTTGTGATGCCTGGACTGGCGATTCTGAAGTTCCGTCTCGACGCGGGAGAGGTCCCGTTTATGCTTCCGCTCTTCAATGTCCTTCTGCGCCAGGTCCTGTGTCATTTTCTCGGAAAGCTTCTCCAGCTGATCCAACTCCTGGCCAAGCCTGAAAAGGACCTTATCGAAATCGTTTATCTCTTCCTGGCAGGTCCATTTTTCCCCGTCGAGATCCTCCATGGCCCGCTTTTTCGCCAGGATTTGCGCGCTGACTTCGTCCCGGCGGTCTCTTAGTTCGCCGACCCGGCTTTCCAGCTGCTTCGAACGCTCTTTCAATTCCGATATCTCCCGCTTCCGGGCCAGTATGCCACTGGAACGCTGCGCCAGTTTTCCCCCGCACACCACGCCCCGCTGATCCACCATGTCGCCCTCGGGGGTCACGTAGCAAAGGCCCGACCCGTTTGCGTTCCAGGCCGAAATGGCTTCCTCAAGACTGTCCACCAGGACCGTATCGTTTAAAAGAGAGCGGATAAGGGGCCTGTAATCGTCCGAGACCGTAACGACCTCCGCCAGCGACCCCTTGCTCACGGCCTCTCCGGCGCCCCTGCCCGCCATCTCCCCAAGCGGCACAAAACTGCCCCGCCCTTTTCGCCGCTCCTTGAGATATTCAACCGACAGTCTGCCGTCTTCCTGCGTCTCCACGATGACGTACTGAAGTTTGTCGGCCAGCACGGATTCAACCGCCTGCTCGTACCGGGGTTCCACTCGGATAAGCTCGGCCAGGAGCCCGCGGACCCGTCCTTCCTTCCGGGGCGCCAGGTCCTCCGCCTTCATAATGGTCCTGACACCCACCTGGTATCCTTCGAAATTATCGTTCAGGGATTGCAGGCTGGACAGCCGGGACTGGCAGACATTGAGGTCTCCCTCCGCCGACCTCAATGACGTTTCCAAAACGTCTTTCTGCTCTTCCAGGGACTCCCGGGCCCCGTCCTCGCGTTCGATGACCGCGGCGATCTCCCGCAGGCGATCCGACGTGGCCTCCCTGGCACGGCTCTTTCTTTCGGCGGCCCGAACGACCTCCGCCATTTTCGCCTGGGCATCCCGAATGTCCTTGTCCAGACGAGACCGGCCGTCGGTTATCTGATCCAACATCTTGCTCAGGTAATCGGACTCGTGACTCAAACCCGTTTCCCGGTTTGCCCCCTCATTCAGCCGTTCCCTGGCCTCTTCGTATTCCTCCTTGACGCCCTTGAGCGATTCCCGGCGGGACTTGAGCCGCTTCTCGGAAAGCGCAACCTCGCTTTCCTTTTCAGCCGCCTGCTTCTCGATCGTTTCGATACGCTGCGACAGTTGCGCCCTGTCTCCATCAATCGTCTGGAGGCGAAGCACGATGTCTTCCCGTTCCTCTTTGAGACGCGCCTCCATTTCCCCCTGCATCCTCATTTCCTGGGCCAGCGTCTCCAAGGACGTTTGCTTGGCGTGCGTCCGGTCATTCACTTGCCCATGCCGCTTTCGCAGTTCGGACAGTGCCGCGTCCTTTTCCATCAACTCCAGGTTCATGGATTCCCCCTGGGTCTGAGCCCGGGCGAATTCGGTCGTTTTCGCGATCTCCTGCTGTACCAGGTCCTCGGTGAAGCGCACCTTGTCTCCGGACGCCTGCCCCAATTGATCATAGGTGTTGGCGTACAGGATCAATTCACCGTTCCGGATTTCCTCGCACACCGCCTTGTACCGCCTGGCCTTGGAAGCCTGGCGCTTGAAGGACCGCATCTGGGTCTGGACTTCCCCGAGGATGTCCTCCACCCGCTGGAGATTGGCCTCGGTCTGTTCTATCTTGCGCTGCGAAGCCGCCACCTTCCGCCTGTACTTGGTGATTCCGGCCGCCTCCTCCAACATCACCCGGGTCTCTTCCGGCTTCTGGTCCACGATCTGGGTGATCTGTCCCTGGCTGATGATGGAATAGGCCTTGTTTCCCAGGCCCGTGTCAAAAAATATTTCCTGGATATCCTTTAACCGGCAGGGGACATTGTTGATCAGGTATTCGCTTTCTCCCGAGCGGTAAAGCCGCCGGGTCACGGCCAGTTCCGGGTCCCGGGCAAAGGCCGGCGGAAACGATCCGTCTCCGTTTTCAAACAGAAGGCTCACCTCTGTCATGCCCAGCGGCTTCTGGTCCCCGGCTCCGTTGAAAATGATGTCTTCCATGCGCCGCCCCCTCATCTGTTTGGGGCTTTGCTCGCCCATGCACCAGCGAATGGCGTCCACCACGTTGCTCTTGCCGCAGCCGTTTGGGCCGACAATACCGCTGATACCCTGTGGAAAAGGGATTTCAAGCCGATCCATAAATGACTTGAAACCGTACACGGAAAGCTTTTTAATCTTCATATTCTCCTCAATTGTAAAAATCCGGGTTAAGATGAACCGGCTTTTCGGCTGCCCCCATAAGGGGACTTGCAATCACCGGGTCCTGTAAGCGACTTGCCGCAACATAGCAAATCAAGGTGTCCTTGTAAAGAAAAAATACCACATCATGTGTAATTGCAGCGATAATACAACAACATGTAGTGCAAAAGGTCATCGGCCGGGAATGATATTGACAATCTTTCGTAAGTCTCATTATTATCTTTAACAATTGGCGACAATCCTTCTCATCCCAGACAGGTGGACGGAACCGATGCAAACAAACAAGCCTTCACCGGCCGGCATAATGAAGTTGTGGGGAATTTTCCTGTTGCTGATGACCCTGGTGCCGGCCGGACCGGCCCCGGGCCGGGAGCCGGAAGATACCTATGCCATCTCCCTGGTAAAAACGGCTGA
>JAFDKD010000269.1 GCA_019307165.1 Deltaproteobacteria bacterium
ATGATCGTTTATTGATGATTGAACGAATTGAAAACTGAAAATTGAAGATTGAAAATTGAGGAGCCATTGTTCATAACGCTGTCAAAGGTTTGATATCTCGCAAAGGCGCAAAGAGCGCGAAGAAAAGAATTGGAAGCAATAAAATACTGCTTTGCGAGCGGGATGAGTGAACAGTGAACAGTGAACAGTGAAAATTGAAGATTGGGGGTTGTCATCTTTTACAGAGAATATCGAATAACGAACATTGAACAAGGAATGTCGAAGGGAGGTGGAACAGTGGAACGGAGGGACGGAAGGCGGTGGGCAGAGGACAGAAGTCGGAGGTCTGAGGTCGGAATGCGGATTTGGGATTTCGGAAGGGCGAGACGTGGAACGGAAAAAGGAGGAGTGTCAGAAAAAAGGTTAGCTTATCCCCTACATTTTTCAATGTTCAATCTTCAATGTTCAATGTCTCTTTCCAACCCTGAACCGTGAACCTCTGAACCCGGAACCTTACTAATCTTCAATGCCCTTTCTTGGCGTTCTTGGCAAGAGAAAAAAAGAACATGGGAATAGAAATCATTCTGGACAATTGTACGGGATGCGGGCTGTGCGAGACCGCGTGCCCGTTCGGACAGATCGAGGTTGTCGATAAGAAGGCCGTGATCAAATCGGGCTGCACCTTGTGCGGCGCGTGTTGCGAGGCCTGCGAGTTCGAGGCCGTGTTGCTGGACCGTCTCGTTTCGGAACTCGCCTCCTGCGTCCTGGAACTGCTTGGCGAGGGCCGGAAGCTCGCCGACAAGCTGGGGGAAGAACTGGCCGCGGTGTTGCCGGGCCACCAGGTGGAAGGTCTCTGCGAGGCACTGTTCGCCCACGGCGCGGATAAGGTTTACCTGGCCGAGCACGAAAGCCTGGAGGCCTATCAGACGGAGAGCTACACGGCGGTGTTGACGGCCGTGGTGTCGCAATACAAGCCCTCCGTTTTTCTGTTCGGCGCAACCACGACGGGAAGGGACCTGGCGCCCCGGCTGGCTTGCCGCGTGCGGACGGGCCTGACCGCGGACTGCACGGGATTGGATATCGAGGCGGAAACGGGCCTGCTCCTTCAGACCCGTCCGGCCTGGGGCGGCAATATCATGGCAACCATCAAAACGGCCAACCACAGGCCCCAGATGGCCACGGTCAGGCCGCGGGTCATGAAAAAGCCGGCGTCGGTCCCGAAGCGCACGGGAGAGATCGTCCGCATCCCGGCTGAAATCAATCCCAAGTCCATCAAGGCGAAACGGGTGGAGGTGATCAAGTATACGGACACGGCCGTCCAACTGGATGAAGCCGACATCGTGGTTGCCGGGGGCAGGGGATTGCAGACCCCCGAGAACTTCAAGATGATCGAAGAACTGGCCGAGCTTCTGGGGGCCGGGGTCGGCGCGTCACGGCCCGCGGTCGATCTGGGCTGGAAGCCGCATCCCCATCAGGTGGGCCAGACCGGAAAGACCGTCGGGCCGAAGGTCTATATTGCCTGCGGCATCTCGGGAGCGGTTCAGCACAGGGTGGGCATGGAAACATCGGAGATCATCGTGGCCATAAACAAGGACCCGGATGCCCCCATCATGCGGACGGCTGACTATGCGGCGGTCGGGGACCTGTTTCAGATTTTGCCGGCGTTGATCAAAGAGATCTCGTCCAGAAAGAAATAGGGAGGGGAACATGGAAGCGAGCTACGAACTCAGCAGGAAGCAGGGATTTCTCAAAAAGAACATCGAGACTTTCGTCAAACAGACCATCGGCCCCCGGGTGGGGGAGATCAACGGAACGGGAGATTTTCCCCGGGAAATCCTGAAAGGATTGGCGGGCAACCGGCTTTTGGGGATGCTGGTCCCCAAGGAAGACGGGGGAGAAGGCGCCGGGTTCCTCGATTTCTGTCTGGTTGTCGAGGGTATCGCCACGGTATGCCCCACCTCGGCCCTGATCTGCCTGATCCAGAATCTGGGCGCTCGGCTCCTGACCCGAGAGGGGCGTCCTGAGCAGAAAGACGCATGCCTGCCCGGATTAATGGCCGGTGAGCGCGTGTTCGGCTATGTTGCGACTTCGTCGGATGCCTTGTCGCTCGACCTGCTCGACACGCCCCTGACGCTGACCGTAGAGGGGGACCGATGTCTCGTCAACGGGCCCGCATGTGTTGTGATCAACGGGGATGCGGCCGACGTGATTTTCGCGTTCGCCCGGAACCAAGAAACCGATGGCTGCTTTCTCCTGGAAAAGGACGCCGCCGGCCTGAGCATGACGGAAACCGAGGGCTTTGTGGGCGCGGAGGCCAGATGTACCTGCACCGCGGTTATTGAGAACTGTTCGTTGCCTGAAGCAGCTGTTCTGGGGACATTGGGTAAAGGAAAAGCGATCATGAAGGAGATGATTTGCGAAGCGTCCGTTTTCACGTCGGCCATGGCCCTGGGAGTAGGTCAGGGCGCCCTGGACTATGCGACTCAATATGCCGGAGAACGGGAGCAGTTCGGGATGCAGATCCGCAGGTTTCAGGCGGTGCAGATGATGCTGGCGACAATGGGCGTGAAAATGGAGACGGTAAGACAGCTCGTGTACAGGGCGGCATCCGTTCTGGATCAAAAGAGCAGGGAGCGATACGGATTGTGCAGCGCGGCCAAGTCCTTTGCTTCCAGGACGGCCATGGAGGCGACCACGGACGCCGTTCAAGTCGCGGGGGGATACGGGTATATGAAGGACTATCCCCTGCAGAAGATGATGCGGGCCGCCCAATTGACCCAGGTGCTGAACGGCACCATCCACTCCCATGAACTGGCTGCGTTGGGGTGATCGGGTAGATAAATATAAGGTCCGGTCCCATAGGATGCGGGTTTTAGGCAGCACCCATAGGGGGCCGTACAGATAGGCTGAGGCTAAGGTTAAGGTTGAGAAACAAATTGAATCATTTCTTCATCTTTCTCTCGGCCTCAACCTAAACCTCAACCTGGCGAAGCCGAAGTCCACATCTCCGGGACGGCATAGCCGGAGAACTGTGATTTGGCCCAGAGGACCAGCCTTCGCTAAAGGGCAGCTTCGGCGCAGCAGGCCAGGTTTTGAAGATGGAATAAAAAGAGAAAGGAACGGCAAAAACAGAATTTTTGAGGACTTGCCCCATGCTGGATGAAAAAATTAAACAGGAATTGATCGATATTGTAGGGTCCGAGAATTTCACCGATGCCAAGATCGACATGGTCTCCTACGCCTATGACGCCATGGGGCCCAAAGGAAACCCGGACTGCGCGGTCTGGGTGACCACGGCGGAACAGATTTCGGAAATCATGAAGCTGGCGAACCGTGAAATGATCCCGGTCACGCCCCGGGCCGCCGGGACCGGAATCGCCGGCATGATCGTGCCGTTCCAGGGCGGGATCGTCATGGACGTGATGCGCATGGACCGGATCCTGGAGATCAACGTAGAGGACCGGGTCTGCATCGTGGAACCCGGCGTGGTGTATGCGGACCTCCAGAAGGCGCTGGCCCCCCTGGGTTTCACACTGCCTACCGAACCGGGCAGTTCCATCGCCAGCGCTATCGGCGGCAACGTGGCCACCAACGCGGGCGGGCTGAAAGGGGCCAAGTACGGCAGCACCAAGGACTACGTGCTCGGCATGACGGTGGTGCTGCCCGACGGCCGGCTGATGAAGACCGGGACCCGCACCATGAAGACCTCTTCGGGCTACAACCTGACCCAGCTTTTCGTCGGGTCCGAGGGCACCCTGGGCATCATGACCGAGATCATCCTCAAGATCGTCCCCCTGGCCGGGGCCACCGCAACGGGGCTCGGCCTGTTCAACTCGCTGGAAGACGCCGGCAACGCGGTTTGCCGGACCATGTCCTCAGGGGTCATTCCCAGCGTCATGGAGGTCATGGGACGCTACCTGATCCAGGCCATCAACGAGAACACCGACCTGAAGCTGCCCGACGTGGACACCATGCTTCTGGTGGAAACCGATGCGTATACCCAGGGCGACGCCGACATGCAAATGGAAAAGGTCATCGAGATCTTCAAGGAGAACAACGCCTTTGAAGTGACGCTCGCCAAAACGCCCCAGGAACGGGCCGACCTGTGGGCCGCGCGCAAGTCGACCTATCCGGTCAGCGCCCGGCTGAACAATTCGATCCTCGTGGAGGACGTCACCGTGCCCATGAGCCAGCTGGCCCGGCTTTTCAGGGAGTTCGGGAAGATCATCGAAAAATACGAACTCAAGGTGGCCATGTGCGCCCATGCGGGCGACGGCAACTTCCACCCCTTGATCACGTTTGACGGCAGGGACGAAGAGATGGTTGAAAAGGTCGAAAAGGCCAACGACGAACTGTTCAAACTGGCCATCGAGCTGGGCGGCACGCTGACCGGCGAGCACGGCATCGGGATCGTCAAGGCCAAATATATGAGTCTGGAGCACGATCCCGTGGCCATGGACATGATGCGAACGGTCAAGCGGGCCTTTGACCCCAACAACATCCTGAACCCGGGAAAGATGGCGTTGGACAATGATGATTGAACAATGAACAGTGAACAATGAGCATTGAATAGTAAACAGTGAACATTTAAGATTGGAAAATCAGTTAGTCACAACTAAACCCTCCACCTTCGGTGACGTCCTACACCAAGGCTTCGGCTCGACAGGCAGGACCCGGATAGGTTCTACTGATCCTGGGAGGGAAGAATCAGGTGTATAAGTTGTTTTAAGGTTGTTCTGTTGATGCGATGACTCGAAAAGAGGTAAAATCGTTTGTTTGTATTCCTGGATTCTCACCAAAATTCATGCGGGAATGACGATGGGAATCATGTTTCCATGTTGCCCCAGTCATCCTCGCGCAGGCGGGGATCCAGGCACTGTCCCCGCAGGGACCCAGATTCAATAGGTAATTGCCTGCTGGGAAGCAGAACCTTGTTTTATCTAGATTCTTGCATCTAGAATCCAGCACCCTCTATCTTGCATCCGTGTAATCCGTGGTTGAAAATTTGTTGACGATATGAGGCGCGATGGAAACGAAATACGATTTTGAACGAGAATTCGGAGAGCAGATTCTAAGCTGCTCGGTGTGCGGTTTCTGCCAGGCCGTGTGCCCGATCTACGGGTTGACGCGGCGGCCTGCCCTGAACGCCCGGGGCAAGATGCTGGTGCTCCAGGAGGTCATGAAGGAGGATATGGAGCTGGACGAGGAGACCGTGGAAACGCTGTTCCAGTGTACCGGCTGCGCCTCCTGTGCCACCAACTGCCCTTCCGGGGTAAAGGTCCCTGAGATCCTTTACCGGGTTCGTCAGGAAATGGTCGCCAAGGGCACGTGCCATCCGGTCTTCAGCGGCATGAACGACCTGCTGGCGACAGAGGCCAACATCTACGCGGAAAAGGACCCGCCCGAGTACCAGGAGGGGCGGAAGCTCAACGAAACCGCCCAGTATGTCTACTTCGCCGGGTGTGTCGGCGCCTACCGGGAAGAGGAAGCCACGGAGACGACCCTGGACCTGCTTGATAAATTCGATGTGGATTACACCCTCATCGACGAGGTTTGCTGCTCCGGCATCCTGGAGGACGTGGGTTACGATGTTTACCAGACCAAGGCCGACGCGATCATCGATCGGGTCCGGGCAACGGGCGCCAGGACCCTGCTCACCGGGTGCCCTTACTGCTACCGTGTTTTCAAGAACAAGCCCCAGTACAAGGGCCTGGCAGAATCGGGCATCGACGTGGTGCACATTTCCCGGTTTTTGACGGACATCGACTTCGGGGTTGCCACCGATCTGACGGTTACCTACCACGATCCCTGCGCCCTGGGGCGGCATGCGGGCATCTATGAAGAGCCCCGGGAGACCATCCGTAAGATCGCCAAAAACTTCGTCGAGA
>JAFDKD010000270.1 GCA_019307165.1 Deltaproteobacteria bacterium
GGGATGACGGAGAAAAGAGGCTCAATTTTCAATCTTCAATGTTCAATATCTAATGCCCTTATCTTGGCGAACTTTGCGTTCTTTGCGATAGAAAATCAACCTCCGCGCAACGCTCACACGAAACCCTGAACCTTTGAACCTTGAACCTCTGAACCTTGCGAAGTTTCACAAGAGCTATCAGCTTTTCTTGTCGATCTTCTTGATGCTGTAGAAAAACCGTGTATCTTTATCCGGCAATTTATGTACCCCGAAACCGAACTGCCGGTCGTCCTTGGTCATCACCAGCCTGTAGTTGTTCTCCTTTTCCCTTTCATGGATTATCTGCCACCCACCCTCGGTCATCTTCTTTTTGTACCAATCGAAAATCGCTTTCGCGTTAGCGGTGGTTTGCAATTTCACCTGAGTAACCGGACCTGTCGTCTGGCAACTCGTCACTTTCGCATCGGGATGAAGGGGGACGAGTTTTTTTATCTCATCCGGGACCTCTTGTGCTTGCGCGCCAAAGGCGAAAAACAATGCCATTATGCCGACGAACCATATTAATTTATGTTTCATATGTTTCATATGCCTCCTTAAAGGTGTTATGGACCGTTATTCCCTCTTAATATCACGTTCATTTGCTCCGATCAACCGCTATGGGTAAAGAATCCGGGCCCATAGGGGGCCGGAAGATAGGCTGAGGTTAAGGCTAAGGCTGAGGAACAGAAAAGTTAAGGTTAAGCAAGGGTTCACAGAATGTACAATTCATTCTCTCAATCTCAGCCTGGCGAAGCGAAGCCTTCTCTCAACCTCAACCTGAACCTCAACCTGCCGCAGGCTTGCGAAGCGGGAGTTTTGCAGATGGAATAAAGCCGCGAGGTTCCACGCTGCAGGTCACAGGTCGTTGGAGCTTCCTTTCGCATGTGTTTTTGGCCTTGATACTTGGCAAAATATAGGCTATTTACGTCACAAATTACACTCTGAAAACTCAAGCACAGAGGTGCCCGTTATGAGATTCAAACACGATGCAATCGCCGCAATTATCGCATTTTTTCTGGTCCTCGCATGGGCGTCCCCCGGCATCGGTTCGGGCCTGGAATGGACCGTTGAAGCGGAGGTGGAACTGGATGCCCTGCCGCTGGATACGGCACCCTCAACGGATGGAAAATGGATTTTTATTCTTGTCCCGGGAGAAATCCAAGCTTACTCGTCCGCTGAGGGAAAAATAACCATACGTATCCCTGTTGACAAGTCATTCGATCGGTTAAGCTATTCGCCGAAGCAACAAGCGCTGATCCTCACCTCCGGCGCCGGAAAAAAATTCCAGGTACTCAAGCTGGAAACCGTTCACGATATCGACACATCCGGGCTACCCTTTAAGGGACCTGAAAACGCACCCGTAACCATTGTCGTTTTCGGCGATTTCCAGTGACCCTACTGTGCGCGGATAAGCCCGCTCATCCAGCAGGTGCTGGATAAGAACCCTGAGACGGTCAAAATGGTCCCGATGAATTACCCGCTTTCCAGCCATAAAATGGCCATGAAGGCGGCTATGGCCGCCCTTGCCGCCGACAAGCAGGAAAAATTCTGGGAATTTTACCACAAACTCTATGAGAGCTATAAAAGTTTGACGGACAAGAAGATCGACCGGATCGCCGAAGAATTGGGACTTGATTCGGAAAAATTCAAAAAAGACATGAATTCGGCCGCCGTCAAGAAGTTGGTTAACCGGGATATTCAAAACGCCAAACGGATCGGCATTCGCGGCATACCTTCCATTTTTATCAATGGCAGGCCGCTTCGAAACAGAAACGTTCAGGGCTTTCAGAAGATCATCGACGCTGAGTTGGAAAAAATCGGAAAGTAGGAAATTTCAGCGTCCGGGCTCCATATCGAACTGAAGGAACTGTCCGGTCTTTGCGGCCCGGGGTTTGGGTGAATATTCCTGTGGTTCCTTTCCCTCGGCAAAGGCCTGAATGACGGTCTTCTTGGAATGGGGCCCCGCCAAAAGCCCTGTATGGGTGTCTATTTTTGCGAAAACCACGCCTTCGGGAATCTCGAAATCCACGACCCTTTTCCCCTCCAGGACCGCCGACATGAATTTGAGCCAGATGGGGCCGGCGGCCCGTGAACCGGTTTCGCCCCGGCCCATGGACCTCCGGTCGTCATAACCCACCCAGACCCCGGTCAGCAGTGTCGGTGTGTACCCGATAAACCAAGCGTCCCAGAGTTCGTTGGTGGTGCCCGTTTTTCCGGCCGCGGGCCTGTTCAGGGCCCGCGCTCGCCATCCGGTCCCTTCATTAATCACGGCCCTCAGTAAATCGGTCATGACATAGGCGGTTTGTTTGGATATTGCCTCAGTCAGTTGAGGATGGTTTTCCTCGACGACCTGCCCGCTCCGGTCCACGATGCGTCGGATAAATATGGGTTTGGGCAGCATACCGCCGTTGGCAAACGCCGAGTAGGCAGTGGTAATTTCCATGAGTGAAAGCCCAGACGACCCGAGGGCCAGAGAGAGATCGGGGCTGAGGGGGGATGTTATGCCCAGTTTACCGGCATATTCAATGGAATAATTAACCCCAATGCGTTTAAGGATTTTAACGGTGATGACGTTCCTGGACTTGGCCAGGGCCGTTCGAAAGAGCGTAGGCCCATGAAATTTTCGCTTGTAATTCTTGGGTTTCCAGACATTGTCACCCGTTTTTTTCAGCGCCACGTAAGGGGCGTCCAACAGGATCTCGGCGGGGCTGAGACCCCAATCCAGGGCCGCGGCATAAATAATGGGCTTGAACGCGGAACCGGGCTGGCGCTTGGCTTGAACGGCGCGGTCGAATTGGCTGACAGCGAAGTCCCGTCCCCCCAGCATGGCTTTGACCTCCCCGCTCTGAGGCGCCATGCAGTACAGGGCGCCCTGTATGTCAGGGGTCTGATCGAGAGAAACCTCCCAGGTCTTCGGCTGGTTAGGCGCCTTCTCGAGTTTTACCCAAACCAGATCGCCCGGTTTCAGGGCCTGCGAGGGTTTTTTCAACTTTGCCGCATAGTATGCCGTCTCCGGGTCCGGCTTCCTTGCCCACTGCATCCCCGACAGGGGGAGATATCCCGTGTGTTCCCCGAAGCGCACCACCACGCGCTTTTTCTTGTCGCTCACCGTCTCCACCAGGGCCTGGACCATATCCCCCGGCTTGGGCGGCGAAGAGGCGCTTCCCTTTTCCGCGGTCTCTTGCATGTATCGGGCAGCCTCTTCGGCTTCCAAGTGTTTGATAGGGCCCCGAAACCCCTCTCTTTTATCCAATTCCGACAGTCCCTGCCGCAACGCTTTTTCGGCCGTTTGCTGCATGTCCAGGTCTACGGTGGTATAGACCTTGAGTCCACCCTTATACAGAAGCTCGCGCCCATACGTTTTCATCAGATAGCGTCGGACGTGCTCGGTGAAATAGGGGGCCTTGTCGAAGGTGCTTTCCGTTGAAGGCTCGATCTTAAGCGGGACGGCCAGAGACGCCCGATAGTCTTCTTCCGTGATGAAACCTTCCTGCCACATCCGCTCAAGCACATATTCCTGCCTGGCCCTGGCGCGGTCATAATGCGCAACGGGAGAATACCTGGCCGGCGCCTGGGGCAGCCCGGCCAATAATGCTGCTTCTGCAATATTCAATTCACCCGACGATTTATTGAAATAGGTCTGGGCCGCGGCCTCTACGCCGTAGGCCCCATGCCCAAGGTAAATCTGGTTCAGATATAGAAAGAGAATTTCCTCTTTGGAGAAGCTCTTCTCCAGCTGCACCGAAAGAATGGCCTCCCTCACCTTTCGCCTGTATGTTCTTCGGGTGTTTTTCAGCAACAGGGATTTGGTGACCTGCTGTGTAATGGTACTCCCCCCCTGCTCTATTCGACCGGCAACCAGGTTCTTGAAAAAGGCCCGGGCGATACTGACGAGATCCACCCCTTCGTGCTCGAAAAACCGTGCGTCTTCAGCTGCCACAAAGGCCTGAATAAGATGCTTGGGAAGCGTTTGCAGGGGGACGACGATCCGCTTCTCTACCCAGAACCTTCCGATGACCTCGCCTTCGCTGCTGTACACCTCGGTAATGATCGGCGGCCGATACTCCCTCACCGAGCCGATATAGGGGAGATTGCTGGACCAGATGTATCCAAAATACGCGGCCGTGCCCGCGCCGATAATGGCCACGACAATAAAAAGCCATAGAAAAATGATAAAAACCCGTTTCACCCGTGATCGCTCCGAATCTTGAAATACTCAGGGCCGCCCCATGGCACAGCCGGACCCGTGTGCCCCCGTTGCCCGGTATCGGCTCTTAAAACCAGAAAATTATGGCACATGAAGTACCCGCTGTAAAGACTCCCCAACTTACGGCATTGACTTCCATTTGCGAATGGTGAAAGAATCCATTGCTTATATCAGGCAAAGACGCAATTCACCCTAACTGTCATCAAAGCTGGGAGGACGACCATGGGCGATAGGGAAGACAGGAACAGCAGGCCTCAGCCGGCGCCGACGTTGACGTATCCCGATATCACGCTCGCCCAGATGCTGGACGATACGGCACGCGAACACCCGGATTATATCGCAACCACGCTTTATGATTCCGACTTGACCTATGGTGAAATCGCGAAAAAAGTCAATGAGACGGCACATGCCCTTGCGGGGCTCGGTGTAGGAAAAGGGGACAGGGTGGCCCTGATCCTCCCCAATTCCCCGACATATATGATTGCGTTTTTCGGCATTATTCGGCTGGGGGCCGTGGCCGTCAATGTCAATGTCATGACCCGCGGCGCCGAACTGGTCCGGTTGCTGAACGACGCGGATGCCGGCATTGTGGTCACCCTTGACCTCTTTGTTCAGAACGTGATTGAAATTCGCGGGCAAACACCGGTGCGAACGGTCATTCTTCATTCCGTATTCGGGTTGGAGAAAAAACTCGAATCCGGAGCGACCGGGGGTATCCTCATTTTCAACGATCTCATTTCATCTCAGCCTTCAACGCCATATGCCCCGCAGGCATCACCGGATGACACGGCCGTGCTGCAATATACCAGCGGATCGAGCGGAGCCCCCAAAACCACCGTTCTCACCCATCGCAATTTCGTTTCCAATATCATCCAACTCGATGCCGTCATGCCGAAAGACACCCCGGTTAACGCCGGCGTGATCTGCATCGTTCCGTTCTTTCACATCTTCGGGCTCACGATCGGCCTGTTGATTTCGGTCTTCAAGGCATATCGCATGATTCTCCTGCCCCAGTTCGACTGGTCGTCGATCCTTTCTCTCTTTGAGTTGATCCAAAAATACCGCCCCTTTTCCTTTCCCGCGGTGTCC
>JAFDKD010000963.1 GCA_019307165.1 Deltaproteobacteria bacterium
TTATAGCTTTTTCGTTTCTTTTCCCCGGACCCCAGATAGAATTCCCTGACATCTTCATTCTTCAGGAGTTCTTCGGCCGTCCCGTCCAATACGATGCGGCCCATTTCCACAACATAACCGCGATTGCCGATCCCGAGGGCCGCATGGGCGTTCTGTTCCACCAGGACGATGGTCATGCCGTCGTTGTTGAGCTGCTTGATAATCCCGAACAGCTCTTCAACAATCAGGGGGGCAAGGCCAAGGGAGGGCTCGTCCAGCAGCAACATCTTGGGCTTGGTCATGAGGGCCATGCCGATGGCCAGCATCTGCTGTTCCCCGCCGGAGGCATATCCGGCCTTTCTCGCCCTCAGTTTCCGGAGCACCGGGAAGATGTCGTAGACCTTCTCCATGTCCCCCTTTACGTTCCGGTCCCAACGGGAAAAGGATGCGGCCGCCAGGTTCTCCTCGGTGGTGAGGTACCAGAAGATGGGACGGTCTTCCATCACGTAGGTGACGCAGTACCGCTTCATGATGTCGGTGGCATCCAGCCCCTTGATGGACTTGCCGTCCATCTTGATGTCCCCCTCGATGATATCGCCGTCGTAAAAATCGATCATGCCCGCGACGATGACGACCAGGACTTCCCCGTCGTTGACCGTCATGGACATGCCGTTCAACACGGAAATAACGTCGTGATATACAACCCGTAAATTTTCGATGGCCAGCATGCTTACACCCTCTCGATCCGGACCGTCCCGAAAAGCCCGTAAGGACGAATCATCAGGACGAGCAACAGCAGGATGTATGGCGCCACGTCCTTGAAGCCAATCAGGCCCATAGGCTCGATATAAGCCCCGGCCAGAGCCTCGACCACCCCTACGATAATCCCGCCGACCAGGGCCCCGACGATGCTGTCCATCCCGCCGATGAGGATCACCGGAATAGCCCTCATACCCACGATCGAGGTACTGGCCGCCAGCGCCCCGAAGTTCGAGATCATGATACCGGTCGCTCCGATACAGGCCGCGCTGATTGCCCAGACGATCGTCATTACGAAACGGACATTGATGCCGTAGGCTATGGATTTAGATTGGTTTTCAGAGGTGGCACGAATGGCCAGGCCCCAGCGGGTGCGAAATATAAAGAAGGTGATTATCGAAAAAGTAACCAGAGACACTATTCCTGCCCACATCGGATCCGAAAGAAAAAAGAAGTCTCCAGACTCCACGGTGATATCAGGAAGGCCCAGGGCGAAGGCATAGGATTGAGAACCCCAGATGAATTCGACCACAGCCCTCATGATATACCCCATGCCCAGGCTGACGATCGTCATTGAAATGGGCGATTGGCCCAGGAGGGGTTTAATGGCGATCCAATCGAAAATAACCCCCACCAGCGCTGAGCACAAAATCCCCAGGGGCAGGGCCACAAGAAGGGGAAATTTCAGATCAAAGTGGAGAACGTAAAAGAGAAAGGCGCCGATGATGAGGAACTCCCCGATGGCGAAGTTGAAGGCCTCGGACGCCTTGAAAATTATGACGATACTAAGACCCATAAGAGCATAGACCAAACCGATCAATATTCCTGTGCCCAGGGTCTGCAACAATCCGGTCATTGCGGCCTCCCGGAGAACCAAAAATGTGCATGCACCATACGGCCAGGCGTCTTGCCTTTCCGCCCAGCCGTTCGTTCGGATGCAGAGGGCTTTCCCCTGATTTCGCCCCTTTCAGGAGGGGCCGCGGTCAGAGAAAAGCCCTGGTGTGTTGGCTCTACCACTCGATTTCGGCCGTGTTGACCCATTCGCCGATAGGAACATGGAGTCCGGTGACGACCTTTTCACCGTCCCGATCAACCTCTTTGACTTGTGCCTGGTATAGGCGCAACATTGGTATGGTATGGGATTTATACGAAAACTCCTGGCCGTTATACATGCCCTTAAAGTCCCAAACCATGTTATCCAAGGCTTTCTTGACCCCTTCCCGGGTCAGATCGCCGGCTTTGTCGGCTCGCAAGAGGGCCTCCTGAACGATTATGGCATCCCTCAAACCGACCTCGTACCATAACATGTCTCTGATTCCGCCCGTTTCTTTCAAATATTCTCCCGGCCGGTACTTCTTGGCAAATTCATGAACCAATTCCACCCATTCGTTCTCCATGGGCGTTGCGGACCTGGGAATGGCATCATAATTAGGGTAACAGGCAGACCAAATGA
>JAFDKD010000964.1 GCA_019307165.1 Deltaproteobacteria bacterium
TGGTAGCATGCGATGCTCATGCCTATTACTCGACCTGATGCCCACACAAAACCCAGAAACTCTTGAGCTTCTTCAAATGTCAACCCTTCAGGTTCAGGGAACATGACCGGCATGAGTTCTGGATCTAGTACATCAACATCAAAATGAAGCCACACAGGAAGCTCTTTTTGATAGAAGTTCTTTAATCCTTCTTTCACTGTATGTTTAATCCCGTTTTTGATCATTCGTTGTCTATCATAAACCTCAATATTCGACGTACCAATATGATCCCAAGCTCTTATTCCATATACCACCACTTCTTCATCTTTGAGTAAAGGGTATTTGCCGGCTATTCTGGTGATTCTTTCTGGCCCACGGCCAGTCAAGATTGCCAATTCCATATCAGCGGGATCGCCGCTGGGTGATGTCTCAGGTGAATGAAAATCCGCATGACCGTCAAGAAAGACGAGACCTGCTTCAGTCTCTCTTTGGGAAAAAGCAGGCCAACTAACATCCGGCAATCCCCACCTAATAATAATGGAAAGGCTTGTCGGTCGAGCATTCCTCCCAGCATTTGCGATAGTTCCTGGGAAAGGTTAAGCCACATGCCAAAGTCGTTAATACCAGTTTCATCGTCACGGATATCCTGACACTGAAATCCGGACAGGTCACCTAAATCCGTAACAATGTGACCGCTGGCTTCCAAAAGAGACATTAGGTTCGCTTGACGTAAAGGATTTTCAATATCTGGAAATGTCCCCAAGCCATTGAACGGGACACCTAAAATTTCTATTCTCATTTCTGAATCTCAGCTTCTATAGCTTAGTCATACTTGATTATAATAACGCGTGAACCTGGGATACATTGAGAATACATCAGTTCAGGCGAAAGTTGAGAATACATCAGTTCAGGCGAAAGTTGTGATATCTTATAATTCAGCTTCAAATTTGGTGCTATTCCAGAATGGTGCTATCTTGCCATAAGCATAACTACAACCATATGAAATTACTTATTATTACACAATTCAACATAAAGCAAGAGGGGATTTAAGTTTCCCCTATGTGTTGTCGCTATTTTATCTGTCAGTCGTGTCACTATTCATTTACGATACTGGAATTTATTGGCATTCGGTTTCTTCCGTATTGTAAAACTAAGCTGCACACCAAGGTGGCTTCTCCGTTCTTATCGAAATATGCACTTTGAGCCAGCGGATTTTCTTTCGTTTACCATCACAATACTTAAAAATGGTTTAATGTCAGTATCATTTTCTATTATTTTATGCCCCTTCTCTAATTCTCCTAAAACCAGTTCCTTAGAATGCTTTGGGAATGTGCCATGCCTCGATCTGTCTATTCAAGGGATGTATCAGGGCATCTTGGTCCTGAAAGATGGCCTTGGAAAATAATCTTTTCAGTAAAAGGAAAGGAGGCATTTTCCTCCTCCTTGAGATGTATTTTCCCTCCTGCTCATGCAGAAGCGCCGGCGCCTTCAACGAAATAATTGCGCATCATTCCCATGTCCTCGTGTTCCAGGTTGTGACAGTGATAGAGAAAAAGACCCGGGTAGTCCCCGAAGCGCACAAGGATCCTGATCCGCTCGCCAGGCATGAGCAACACGGTATCCTTCCAGCCTTCATCCACATAGCCCTCGTGCATGACACCCTGCCGTTCGAGAACCTGGAACTGCTTCCCGTGCAGGTGGATGGGGTGGGGCATCTGCATCATGCCCATCATCCCCCTGCCGCCGCTTCGGTTGACGAACTCCCATATCTCCATGCTGTTCATTTTCACCCTTTCATCGGGGGCCACCGCTTTCATCTGAAACGTCCTGCCGTTGATGGTCCAGGCCATATGCCGCATGAGCAGCTCGAATATTTTCGGATACCCCTGGTTCACGGCCTCTTCTGTCCTGTAACGCTCAATGGTGGAAAGCCGTTGCTGCAGGGTCTGCCCGGCTTTTTCCCGGCGGTTTACTTTTATCCTTAACACCGGAAACCCGGCGCCGTTAGGGAGGACTGTGCCCGAGCCCATCATGCCGCCCATCATGCCTCGGCCCATATGTCCACCGCCCATCATGCCTCGGCCCATACGTCCACCGCCCATTATGCCGGCATCAAAGGGCAGGCTGATCAGCGCCGTTTCCGTTCCCACCGCATACCGGCTGAAATCGGCCCACAGCTCCACCCGCTCGCCCGGGCCCAGCATCACGTAACGCCGGTAAATCGGTTTTTCAAGCAGGCCGCCGTCGGTGCCGATCAGTGTCATGGGGCTGCCGTCCTGCCAGGCAAGCCTGTAGATCCGCGAGTTGGAGCCGTTTAGAATCCGCAGGCGGTAGGGTCGGGTGGCTGCCTGAAGGATAAAGTCCGGTTGGCCATTGACCAGAATCCTGTCCCCTAAAAACCCCGTCATCCGTTCCATGGGATGCCCGGAGATGTAAATGAGCTGGTTGTTGTTGTCAAAGGTACGATCCTGGATGACCAACGGGATGTCGTATTCGCCGCCGGGCAGCCCCGCTGATTTTTCTTCGTCGTCTGAAACCATTCGAATTCGTAAATATAGGTTTCGCCCCGGGGGACGACCAGACGTGGATGCCCGTCCATCAAAGCGGGCACATGTAACCCGTGCCAGTGAACAATGGTCTCCGCTGGAATGTTATTGGTAAAACGGATCCGAATTTTCTGCCCCCTGTGCACCCGGATA
>JAFDKD010000271.1 GCA_019307165.1 Deltaproteobacteria bacterium
GCGCAGCAGGGGCCCAGGGAAGGGCTCACGGCCGCAACGATGTCGGAGGCGCGGCACCCGAAACCCGCCGCCATACCGTCAACCGTTTTTGCCAAAATGTTTTTGACATGTCCCCTCCAGCCGCAGTGCACATTGGCCACGGCCCCTTGCACGGGATCGTAAAGGATGACGGACTGGCAATCGGCCAGCTTGATCATGAGGGGAAAACCCGGACGGTCGGTCATAAGGGCGTCCGCCCGGCGGATCGTTTTCGGGATCGGGGCCCGTTCGCCCCCGATAACCAGGAAGTCGTCTTCATGGACTTGATTTAAGAACAACAGCGGTCCGGCGCCTATTGCCTTTTCGATCCGTATGAGGTTGTCATCCACGCACACAGGCCGGTCTCCGACGGTGTAGCTGGTGTTGAGCGAGTCGTAAGGCGGGCCGCTGCCTCCCCCCAGTCGGGTGAAAACACCATGGCTGAAGGCGTCATATCCGTTGAGGTCGGCGAACCTGAGATGGGGAAAGGGTCCGTCGGCCCAGACAAGGCCGGAATTGTCGGAAAGGGGTTTCACTTTATGTGGGGGGGAAGAGGCCTGGGGGCGATGCCGGCCGGTGTAAAATCCTTGGTCGTGCATCCTCATTCAAATCATGACCGGGAAGGCTTCATCGCCCGGCGGTGAAGGATAGATACCGCCACGACACAGGCTCTCTCACTTACCGCTGCTTCCTCCCGGATCTGACGGGGTTCATAAGCGCCTGTCACGTGAGGTCCATCCCCCCGCCAAGACGGCAAAGGGACAACTCGAATCATGCTTCTCCTGAAGACGTTCAACCCCGCATGAGCGGATTTCGGGTTACAGGGCACCGCTAGCTCCCCGTCTAGCACGACCAAGGACCTAATTTACCCGCCTCGGGCGGATGAAAAAGAGCCATTTCTGCCCGGAAGCTAAATGACGTCCACCCTTTCTTTAAGTTCTTTTCCCACCTTGAAGAAGGGCAGTTTTTTGGGGGCGACATCGATAATTTCCCCGGTCTTGGGGTTTCGCCCTTTATAGCCGTCGTATTCCTTGACCTTGAAACTTCCAAGCCCCCTGATCTCCACCCTTTCTCCGCGTACGAGGGCCTTTTCCATGTCACCGAAAACGGTGTTGACAACCTCCTCGGCCTTTTTCAGCGGTAAATTCTCTTGCTTGGCAAGGGTTTCAATCAACTGGGACTTATTCATGGCGCACCTCTTCAGAAATGGGGAACAATTAAAGTCGGTTAGCTGACCGATTATGTAAAATAATGGATCGAATTGCACAAGTCAAGCGCAAATCAGTGAAAACTCGTGCCGATTTCCAAATGCCCTCATCTTTACATTTTTTGTGGCGTGGGCTATAACGCCATAGCCTCTGACGGGGCGGTCAACCGAGGGGAATACCCTGCAAAATACAGACGTTGCCATGAGGTGTGTCAAATGAAACCGATCGTACGGCCAGGCGTGGCGGATCTTGTGCCCTACCCCCCGGGAAAACCCATAGAAGAACTGGAGCGGGAACTGGGGATCAGCGGTTCCATCAAACTTGCTTCAAACGAGAACCCTCTGGGGCCTTCCCCCAAAGCCCTGGAGGCCATCAAGGACAATCTTCATGCCCTCAACCGATATCCCGACGGAAGTGGATACTATCTCAAGACACGGCTCAGCCGCCACTACGGCATCCCGCTGGAGCGGATCATTTTGGGAAACGGCTCCAATGAGCTGATCGAGTTGGCGGTGCGGGCCTTTTTGTCCGAGGGAGACGATGCGGTCCAGCATTTTCCGGCCTTCCTGGTTTATGAAAAAGTGGTGACGGGCGCAGGCGGGCATATGATTTCGGTCCCCATATCCGACTTTCGAATCGATCTCCAGGAGCTCGGACAGGCCCTGACGCCGCGCACCCGGATTGTCTTTATCACCAACCCAAATAATCCCACCGGGTCCGTCCTGTCCAAAGAAGCGTTGGCGGCGTTTCTCAAGGAGGTTCCGGACGACGTCATTGTCCTGCTGGACGAAGCCTATATCGAATTTGTCACGGACCCGGCGGCTGCCCGGGGCCTCGACCTGTTCGATGCGCATCCGCTGCTGTTCGTGGTGAGAACGTTTTCCAAGCTCTACGGGTTGGCCGGGCTTCGAATCGGTTACGGATTCGGGTCCGCCGACGTCATCGACTATATGAATCGGGTCAGGCAGCCCTTCAACGTCAATAGCCTGGCCCAGGCGGCCGCCATAGGGGCGCTTGACGACGAAGAATTCGTCTCCGACACCCTGCGCATCGTGAAGGAGGGCCTTGACTATCTGTGCGCTCGGCTCGTGGAGATGGGGCTGGATGCGGTCCCCACGCAGACCAACTTTTTTCTTATTCGCGTACCCCACGGCGGCAAGCGAGTCTACCGGGCCATGCTGAAAGAGGGCGTCATTATACGAGCCATGGACGGCTACGGCCTTCCGGACTATATCCGGATCAATGCGGGATTGCCCGAGGAAAACGAGCGGTTCATCAAGGCGCTCAAAAAGGTCCTGGCCGATTTATCCGCGGCCGGCGATTGATCGTCATGAAAAACGTCATCGCCATCGACGGACCTTCCGGCTCCGGCAAGAGCACCGTAGGCAAGGCCCTGGCCAGGCGTCTGGGTGGGGTTTATCTGGACACCGGGGCCATGTACCGGGCCGTGGCCCTGGCGGCGAAGCGAAACGGCATATCCATGGATGATGGAAACGCCCTCGGCGAATTATGCCGTTCCCTGGACCTGAGCCTTCAGGCGGATAATGACGTTCCGCGGGTTTTTTTAGGAGAGGAGGATATCAGTCAAGCAATTCGGAGCCCTGAAATGGACATGCTTTCCTCGGCCGTATCCGCCGTCCGGGAGGTCAGGGTGGCCATGACCATTCTGCAGCGGAAACTGGCAAAGGGCGCCCTGGTGGTGGCTGAAGGCAGAGATATGGGTACTGTGGTCTTTCCCGGATCGGTCAATAAATTTTTTCTGACGGCGTCCCCTGAAATTCGTGCGGAGAGGCGGTACAGAGAACGTCTGGGAAAAGGGGAAGCGGTTTCCCCGGCCGATGTGCAATCCGAAATGCGGAAGCGCGACAGGCAGGACAGTACCCGGGCGCTGGCGCCGCTTAAGGCCGCTCGTGACGCCCTGATTATCGATTCTTCCGAATTGACGCCGGTGCGTGTGGTTGAGGAAATATGCAGGCATCTGAAAAGAGGACAATTGAAGGTAAATAACTTGCGTAAATAATAAGGTTGAAGTCCATTTTAATATTTGATAATAAATGAGGGTTGGATTTTCATTATTGGCAGAAATCGGGGGGGAAGCGGGGTACATGGAAAACGAAACGAACAACACAACCCAAGACATGAAAAGCGAGACGGAAATCGAAGATACAACTCTGGAAGAACAGATCGATCCGGACCAGCAGGTTGAGACCGATGACGGTAGCGCCGGAAACTTCATGGAGATGTATGAGGAGAGCCTGAAAAGCATTCAGGAAGGGGAAGTGGTCAAGGGGGAGATTGTCCAGTTGGACAAGGAATATGTCCTGGTGGATATCGGTTACAAATCGGAAGGACAGATTCCCATTCGCGAATTCGTAGATGCCGACGGCAACGTGACGGCAAAGGTCGGAGACCAGATCGAAGTTTTGCTGGAGCGCAGGGAGGATGACGAAGGGACGATCACCCTGTCCAAAGAAAAGGCCGCTAAGATCAAAGTATGGGACCAAATCAGAGATATCTATGACAACGATGGGACCATAAAAGGTGAGATCGTATCGCGGGTCAAAGGCGGGTTGTCCGTCGATATCGGCCTTCAGGCCTTCCTGCCCGGCTCGCAGGTGGATCTCAGGCCCGTCCGCGATATGGATTCCATGGTTGGGACGGAGTACGAGTTCAAGATCGTCAAATACAACAAGCGGAGGGGCAACATTGTCCTGTCCCGTCGGGCCATCCTGGAAGCGGAGCGTTCGAAGCTGAGGGAAGAGACCCTGAAGATTCTTGAGGAAGGCGCGGTCCTGGAAGGGACCGTCAAGAACATCACCGACTACGGCCTTTTTGTCGATCTGGGAGGCATCGACGGGCTGGTGCACATCACGGATATGTCATGGGGACGCGTGGGCCACCCGTCTGAATTGCACCAGGTAACCGACCAGATCAAGGTCAAGATCCTGAGTTTCGACAAGGAGAGGGAACGGGTTTCGCTGGGCATCAAGCAGCTGGCGCCCGACCCCTGGACCGATGCGGACGCAAAATACCCCATCGGTACGAGGATACAGGGGCGGGTGGTGAGTCTCACGGACTATGGCGCCTTTGTGGAAGTGGAACAGGGCGTGGAAGGGCTTATCCATGTATCGGAAATGTCCTGGACCCGGAAGGTCAGACACCCATCCCAGATTTTGACGGTCGCGGACAATGTCGGGGCAATGGTCCTCAATATCGATGTCAATCGAAAACGAATTTCACTGGGATTGAAACAGGTGGAACCCAACCCCTGGGACGTGATTGCGGAGAAATACCCCGTGGGGACCACGATCCAGGGCAAAATAAAAAATACAACCGATTTCGGTGTTTTTATCGGTATCGACGAGGGCATCGACGGACTGGTGCACATCTCGGATATTTCCTGGACAAAACGGATTAAACATCCGTCGGAGGTTTACAAAAAAGGACAGGAAGTCCAGGCGGTGGTCCTCAATATCGATAAGGATCATGAGCGGTTTTCCCTGGGGATCAAGCAACTGGCGAAAGACCCGTGGTCGGAAATACCGGTGAAGTACAAGCCGGGAACCCGTGTGACGGGCACCGTGACCAATGTGACCGATTTCGGACTTTTTGTAGAACTGGAAGAAGGCATCGAAGGACTGGTCCATATATCGGAAATCAACCGGGACAAAAGGGGTAATCCCCTGGCTCGGTTCCAGGTGGATGACGTCATTCAGGCGAAGGTGCTCAACGTATCCCAGTCCGACAAAAAAATCGCCTTGTCCATTCGAAAGCTCGAGGAGAGTTCGGAAAAAGAGATCTATCGAAGCTATCTCGACGGCCGCAAGGAGGCGACGTCCAATTTGGGCGAAATTCTCCGGGAAGAGATGATGAACCTTCAGCGGCAGACGGTTCCCGGCGAGACGGATGAGGCCGTTTCTTCGCAAGACACGGAGACGCCGCCGCTGGACGCCGCTGACGATGCCGAACCGGTCGCCGAAAAGGCGGCGGCAATCGATGAGCCCGTTCCTTCGCAAGACATGGAGACGCCGCCGCTGGACGCCGCTGACGATGCCGAACCGGTCGCCGAAAAGACG
>JAFDKD010000272.1 GCA_019307165.1 Deltaproteobacteria bacterium
GCCGAGGCTGAGGTTAAGGTTGAGCAACAGATTGACGCTTGTGTTTTCCTTTTCTCAACCTGGACCTTAACCTGAACCTGGCGAAGCCACTCTCAACCTGGCGAAGCCACGGTTGAGGTTCAGGTTGAGAGTTGCATAATCTCTTCCGAAACCTTAACTTTAGCCTTCACCTTACATAACCCGTCATTCCCCGCCAAAAAACGGCGGGGGATGACTGAGAAAAATTTCAAACCGGAATTCTAATGGAATAAAAAAGGCGTCATCCTATGAAAATTGAATTCATAGAGGCACGTGATCTTCCGGATGCATGGTTTCAATGCGTATACCGCTTATTGGAAACCGGGCGGGAGTATGTAATCGACAGGGGCAGCTACGAGGGGCAGAAACGTCTGGAATTCGACTATCTCACCGTCCATATCACGTACCCGGGCGTGCGCCCGCTTCTACCGGACATCCCCCCTTCCCTGGGCATCCCCAATCCCGTGGCCGAGGGATACCTGGATGAATATCTGCCCTATCTCATGACCGCGGCAAAGCAGCCGGGTGAAGACTACACTTACGGCCAATACCTCGAGCAGCAGATTGCCGAGGTGATCCGCATGTACCGCGAGGACGGGCACGGCACCAATCAGGCTTACATGACCGTGGGCGATCCCGATGCCATTTTCCTGGGGGACCCGCCGTGCCTCAGGGGCATCGATACCCGGGTCCGGGATGAAAAGCTCCATTTCATGGTCTATTTTCGCTCTTGGGACCTCTGGAACGGCTTTCCAGCGAATCTGGGGGCCATCCAGCTTCTCAAGGAATACATGGCGTCGAGTATCGGTGTGGAAGACGGCGAGATCATCGCCGCAAGCAAGGGGCTCCACCTGTATGACTATGTGTGGGATCTGGCCAAACTCAGGACCATGTGCGAGAACCCATCGGCCCTTGCGGCAGGACAGTGCAAGGATGAAAACGGATCTTAAAGGACTGGATGCCCGGGAGACGGAACAATGGGCCGCCGACCTGGGCCTTGACGCCTACCGGGGGCGGCAGATACGGCAATGGCTGTTCAAGCGGCTATCGGCTTCATGGGACGAGATGACCAACCTTCCCAAGTCCCTGCGATCCGCCCTCAGGGACCAGGCCCTTCTGACGCCCCTTTCCCTGAAAGAAATCCTGACCTCCGAAGACGGCACCCGAAAGCTGCTGTTCGGCACGCTTGACGGCCTTCTCATCGAATCCGTTCTCATTCCCGAACGGGACCACTTCACCCTCTGTATTTCCTCGCAGGCCGGGTGCGCCATGGGCTGCCGCTTCTGTTTGACCGCCAAACAAGGCTTCAAGAGAAACCTGTCGGCCTCGGAAATCGTGGAGCAGGTCATCCAGTGCAGGCGCGGCTTGGATGCGCCGGACCGGCTGACCAACATCGTGTTCATGGGCATGGGAGAGCCTCTGGCCAATTACCATGCCGTTGTCAAGGCGATCGGCAATCTCACGGGCGATGACGGCCTCAACTTTTCCCATCGTCGGGTGACCCTGTCCACCTGCGGCCTGGTCCCGGAGATCAAGAGGCTGGGAGAGGAGGTCACGGTCAACATGGCCGTCTCCCTGAATGCCGCCGATGACAAGACCCGGTCCCTGCTCATGCCCGTCAATCGAAAGTATCCCCTGAACCCCCTGTTGCGTGCGTGCAGGGAGTTCCCCCTGCCCAACAGACGCATGATCACTTTCGAGTATATACTGATTGACGGCGTCAATGACCGGGATCGGGACGCGGAGACGCTGTGCGGACGGCTTTCGGGGCTCAGGGCAAAAATCAACCTCATCCGGTTCAACCCCCATGCCGGCACGGAATTCAAGCCCTCTTCCCCGGAAAGGGTGCTCCGATTTCAGGAAATCCTCATCGGGCGGCATTTTACCGCCATTATCCGCAAGAGCAAGGGCCGGGACATCATGGCCGCCTGCGGCCAATTGAGCGGCGCGAGGGGAAAGGATTGAGGGCAGTCTAGAGTCGAAAGACGGAGGTCAGAAGTCGGAAATCAGAGGTCAGCACCGACTCTGGCCTGGGGAGCGGCGAGTCTAATCGTGGAAGAAACGTCATAACACCCGTTCGGTTTTCACGAAGTTACACAAGAGTTTTTGAAGGGTTGAAGGTAGAAAACTGGAGGTAGGACCAAACCGAGGAACCAAGAACAAAGAACCAAGCACAAAGAACCAGGGACCCCGAAACGTTACGCCTCAAGCCCCACCCCTCGTGCTGCTGAAGTTTGCGTCGTTTTTTACTTCATTTGAAAATCAAACGATGTTATCATAAAAGTTTAGCTTTTTAAGAGGAATATATCGACCATGATTCAACTCGATTTCTCAAAAGGCGACGGGCTCCTGCCCGCGATCGCCCAGGATGCCGCTACGGGAAAGATCTTGATGCTTGCGTACATCAATGAGGCGGCCTGGCTTAAGACACTTGAAACCGGCGAAGCCCACTACTGGAGCCGTTCCCGACAGGAACTCTGGCACAAGGGAGGGACATCGGGACACGTGCAAAAAATCAAGGAAATCTATTCGGACTGCGACGACGACACCGTCCTTTACGTGGTTGAACAGGTGGGCGGCGCGGCCTGCCACACGGGATACGCATCCTGCTTCCACAAAAAAGTATCTCCCGGCGGCGATGTGACCATTGTCGGGGAAAAGCTGTTCGATCCGGAAAAGGTATATGGAAAATGAAAACGCTTAAATTCGGTATTCCAAAAGGAAGTTTGCAGAACGCGACCATCAGGCTTTTTGAAAAGTCCGGGTGGAAAATCAATGTCAACGGCAGAAGCTATTTCCCTGACATCAATGACGACGAGATCGAATGCGCCATCTGCCGGGCCCAGGAAATGTCCCGGTACGTGGAAAACGGCACCCTGGATGCAGGGCTCACCGGTAGAGACTGGATCGAGGAAAACAAATCGGATGTAGAGGTGCTGGACGATCTGGTCTACTCCAAAGTGAGCCAGAAACCCGCGCGCTGGGTCCTCGCGGTCCCGGCCGATTCGGGCATCACTTGCCCGGAGGATCTCCGGGGCAAGAAAATCGCCACGGAAATAGTCAATTTTACCCGTCGCTACTTCTCGGAGCGGAACATTCAGGTGGACGTGGAGTTTTCCTGGGGCGCGACAGAGGCAAAGGTCGTTTCCGGCCTTGTGGACGCCATTGTGGAGGTGACTGAAACCGGCAGCACCATACGCGCCCACGGTCTCAAGATCATCCATGACCTCATGGAAACCAACACCAAGTTGATCGCAAACCGGGACGCCTGCAATGATACCTGGAAACGGGAGAAGATGGGGCAGATCGCACTCCTGCTCAAAGGCGCCCTTCGCGCGGAAAACCTGGTGGGATTGAAGATGAATGTTCCGGAAAAAAGAATGGAAGCCATCATCAAACTTCTCCCCAGCCTTAACGCGCCAACCGTGGCCGGACTCTACAATTCAGACTGGCTGTCGGTGGAAACGGTTGTGGACAAGGCCGTGGTGAGAGACCTCATTCCCAGGCTGATCAACGCCGGCGCCGAGGGGATCATCGAATATGGGCTAAATAAGGTCATTTAGAAGAACGGAAGTCAGAAGTCGCAGAATGAGGATAGTCTAGAGACAAGAGACTAGAGTCTAGAGAAACCATTCAACACGGAACCGGGAACTCTGAACCTCGAACCCCGAACAAAGAACCAAGCACGAAGAACCAGGAACCAAGAACGAGGAGCAAACCTCATGTTCGAAGTCAGCCAGCGCGCGCAGGACATTCCGCCCTTCATCGTCATGGATGTCCTGGAAAAGGCCCATGAACTGGAGCGTCAGGGCCGCAGCATCATTCACCTGGAAATCGGCGAACCCGATTTCACGACACCCGATTGCATTTGCGCGGCGGCAAAAGAGGCCATTGATCGGGGGGAAACCCACTACACCCACAGCCTCGGCATCCTTGAACTCCGAGAGGCCATTTGTGAAGACTACAGGCGGAAGTACGGGGTTGAGGTCGATCCCGACCAGGTGATCGTTACCTCGGGGACTTCCCCGGCCTTGTTCATGATTTTTTCCGCGCTCCTTGGGCCGGGAGACGAGATCGTCATTTCGGATCCGGGTTATCCCTGTTATCCCAATTTTGCCAACTTCATCGGCGCTGCGCCCGCGTTGATAGAGGTCCATGAAGAAGACGGGTTCCAACTGAGGCCTGAGGATATTCGGAAAAAGAGTGGCCCCAGGACCAAGGCCGTTCTGATTAATTCCCCTTCCAATCCCACGGGGAACCTCCTGTCCGCCGAGCGGATGGCGCGAATCGCCGAACTGGGCCTCCCGGTTATATCCGACGAGATCTATCATGGATTGGTATATGGGGAAAAGGCCCATTGCATTCTTGAGTACACGCCCAACGCCTTTGTCCTGAACGGGTTTTCCAAGTTGTACGCCATGACCGGCTGGCGCCTGGGCTATATTATCGCACCCAAGCCGTTCGTCAGGCCCCTTCAGAAAATTCAGCAGAATTTCTTCATTTCCGCCGGCAGCGTCTCTCAATGGGCGGGTTTGTCCGCGCTGACCCGGGCGCAGGCTGATGTGGAACGGATGCGCCGGACCTATGACGAGCGCCGACAATTTCTGATCCGCGGCATCCGAGACCTGGGACTCGGCCTGAAAGTGGAACCGGCAGGCGCCTTTTACATGCTGGTCAATGTCAAAGACATCTCCGGCAATTCCTATGATCTTGCCTTTGACATCCTTGACAAGGCCGGGGTCGCGGTCAGTCCGGGAATCGATTTCGGGAAAAATGCCGAGGGTTTCCTGAGGTTTTCCTACGCCAATTCGCTGGATAATATCGAGGAAGGATTGAGACGCCTCAAGGGGTATCTGGACAATAGGTAGAAGGGGGATTGAGGGCAGTCTAGAGACGAGAGACTAGAGTCTAGAGAAGTGACAAAGACCTCAGAGGACGAAAGTCGGTTTTCAGAAATCGGATTTGGGAATTCGGTTATCAGCTAACAGTTATTTGTTATTTGGGGACAACTAATAACGGATAACGCCTTACGACGATCGAGCATCCTTTATCCATCATCTTGCAACCCGAAACGCGCAACCTGTAACCCGCAACCCGTAACCCGCAACCCGAAACGCGCAACCCGTAACCCGGATTCCGGCCATGAACGTCACATTCGTCATCAGCGCATTCAAAGAAAACCAGTACCCGCAGGACGACCTTCCGGAGATCGCCTTCGCCGGGAGATCCAACGTGGGAAAATCTTCCCTGATCAACGTTCTGGTGAATCGAAAGG
>JAFDKD010000020.1 GCA_019307165.1 Deltaproteobacteria bacterium
CTCCACCGATCCGCCCTGGAGCGTGTAACTTGGGCCCCACAGGTAGCAGGCCGCCAGGTCCACGCCGAGCGGGGCCCAGGGGCCCTTGCCCCGAATGAGCGCCGAGGGCCCGATGATTCGGGTGGCCGCGTCATTGAGGCGCTGCTCGTATTGCGTGCAGAAGGCCTTGCAAAGCGCCGCCCGGCTCGTGGGTTTCCTGCCCTGATCAATGGTCCAGGCGGTCTGATAGCAGAGAAGCCTGCCTGCGTGATATTCGATTTCCAGCCGGGCCACGGTGTCTCTCGCCCAGGTGAATTCTTCCGTTTCCCGGTCCATGCCTTTCACGTGATCGAGCAATTGCTCGTATACGGGGTAATTCTGCATCAATCGCTCGATGCCTGCCCGCTCATAGTCGACCTGGGCCATGATCTGCCTGAACCCGGCGTTCTCTCTTCCCACCAGGTATTTTTCGTGAATCTTCACATCGTCAAAAAAAACCTCGTTAAAGGTATGTTCACCGGCCATGTTGATGATGGGCCTGACCGTTATGCCCGGCTGTTTCATATGGACAATGAACTCGCTGCACGTCTGGTGAGGGGGCACGGACCTGTCCGGGTCGGTCCTGGCCAGCAGCCACCCGTAATCGGCTGTGTGGGCCTCCGATGTCCAGACCTTCTGCCCGTTGACGATGTAGTATTCGCCCTCCTTCCTGGCGGACGTGGCCACGGCCGCCAGATCGGAGCCCGCATTGGGTTCGCTGAACAGCAGGCAGAACATGACCCCCTCATCGACCCGGACAATGCGCGGCAGGAAGAAATCCTTCTGCCAATCCGTTCCGAATTGGATCAAGGCCGGGCCGATCTGGCGTTCCGCCAGGAAATGATAGCCGACAGGGGCCTGGACCCTGAAAAGCTCCTCGTACATGATCATCTTGTCCACATACCCCCGGCCCCCTCCCCCGTATTCCCCGGGCCAGGTGAGGCCGATCCAGCCCCTTTCCGCCATCTTGCGGGAAAATTCAAGGTTCCGCTCCGCAACAAGCCCCCTGCTCTCAACGGTGAACGCGCCAGCTTCCAGTTCCCCCATGGCAAATTCGCGAACCTCGTCGCGGAATGCTTCCTGTTCTTTGCTGAAGGTGAATTTCATAGCTCCGCTCCTCCGTCAATGACCATCAAACATCTTTTTCCGTGCAATGGGAAATGGAATGACAACGCCGCGTCTTTTGTCAAGGAATTTTCAGATAAGATATAAATCTTGACAACCCAAAATCGAATATGTATTCAATACCTACCATACCTTGCCGGATGCGGCAAAATATAAATATATTAATTTTATCAATCAAATAAGCTAAATATTTGATACATACCCATCACTGACGATATTGAATTCAAGGCGGATCCCCCATGACCAGGTTACCGGAATTGGACGCTGACAGGACCGAGATAGATCTTCCCCCGTCCCCTCCAGGTCGGATCAAGATCATGGGTGCGCTGAAATCCCTTCTGCGAGAGAAGGAATTCAGCGCCATCACCTGGTCTGAAATCGCCAGGACCGCCGGGGTCAACGAAGGCCTCATCTATAAATATTTCAAAGACAGCCGGAACCTGCTATATCAGGTCCTGAAGGAACTGATGGACGGATACTGTGCGCAGCTTCATATGGACCTGAAGGGAATTCAGGGGGCCTTCAACAAGCTGCGCCGGCTCATCTGGTCCACCATCAACTTCTACAACTCGGACCGGGTCTTTTCCAGGATCCTCCTGCTTGAAGTCCGGAGTTTTCCGGACTATTACCGGAGCGATACATACCAGTTGGTAAGGACCTATGCCAATACGGCCCTTGTCATTATCGAAGAGGGTGTGAGGGCGGGTGAAATAAGGGATGACATCCCGCCCAAGTATATCAGGCAGATGATCATGGGCGCTATTGAACACCTCTGTCTGCCGGGTCTGATCTACGACAGGGACATGGCGCCCGATATTCTGACGGAAAGCATCTGCGGGGCACTTTTCCAGGGTCTTTCGAGAAAGTAAACGTTCGATAATAGATAACCGAAAAGCCCTTTTCATCCCGGACGGAGGACATTCATGGCATTGAATCTTGATCAGGTCGGCAGCAAGACGGAACCCATCCCGTTCACCTACGACCAGGACAAGCTGATCCTTTACGCCCTGGGCATCGGCGCCGGGGTCGACGAACTGGATTTCGTATACGAAAAAAACCTGAAGGTATTTCCTACGTTTGCCGTGATCCCCATCGTGCCTGCCATTATCAAGCTCATGGGCAGGGCCGGCATCAACCTGCCCACGGTGCTTCACGGCGAACAGCGGATCGCGCTTCACCGAACCATACCCACCTCGGGGACCATCCACACCACGGGGACATGGTCGTCCGTGTACGACAAAGGGGACAAGGGCGCGGTATTGAACATGGATTTCGCGACAACCGGTCCCGACGGGCAGCCGCTGTTCGAAAATACGGTCGTGCTCATGGACCGGAGCGCCGGCAATTTCGACGGGGACCGTGGCCCGAAAACGGAGCGGTTCGACCCGCCCGAGGGGAAATCCCCGGATTTTTCGGTACAGGAGGCCACCTCCCCGGATCAGGCGGCCCTTTACAGGCTCAACGGCGACAAGAACCCCCTCCATATCGACCCCGATTTCGCAAAAATGGGCGGGCTGGACCGGCCGATTCTTCACGGGCTCTGCACCTTCGGATTTGCCGGAAGGGCTATTTTGGAGAAGGTCTGCGGCGGAGACCCGGCGCGGTTCAAATCCTTTGCGGTCCGGTTCATGGGGCCCGTATATCCGGGAGAAACCCTCATCACCGAAGGGTGGAAGTCGGAGGGAGGCGCCTATATTATTCGGACCAGGACCGGGGACGGCAGGGTCGTGCTGGGAAATGCCGTGGCGGAGATCGGATAAGACCCGCTGAACGCGGGATTAGGCAGTTTTTCACCATGAAGACCACGAAGCCTTTTTAAGTATCAAGATCTTTTCTTCGTGTGTTTCGTGTATTTCGTGGTAAATTTACACGCCACGCAATAGGGAAATCGGCATTTGCACCACGAAGATCACGAAGGAGATATTTCTTAAATCTTTTCAAATTCACTTCTTCTTGTGCTTCGTGGTAAATTATTACGTTCTATAAACGAAAAGAAAGTGTCGCACACATGAAAGGAGGATCATCAATGGTCGGAATCTGTACTTACGGCGGCTACGTGCCGCGTTATCGCCTCAACCGGGGCCTGGTTTACAAGGCCATGGGCTGGATGAACCCGGGCAACATCGCCAATGCGCGGGGAGAAAAGGCGGTAGCCAACTATGACGAAGACAGCATCACCATGGCGGTGGCGGCAGGCATCGACGCCCTCAAGGGTATTGCACGCGAGGACGTGGACGGGGTCTACTTCGCCTCAACGAGCATGCCTTACAAAGAACGGCTAAATGCGGGCATCGTCACCGCCGGTCTGGGCCTCAGGGACCAGATCCGGGCGGCCGATTTTTCGGGCGCCCTCAAGGCGGGCACCACGGCCCTGCTCTCGGCCCTGGAGGGCGTTGCCTCCAAAGGGGCGGACAACATCCTGGTCTGCGTCTCGGACTGCCGACTGGGATCGCCCGCCTCCCCCCAGGAACTGATCTTCGGGGACGGGGCCGCGGCGGTGCTGGTGGGCGAACAGAATGTCGTCGCGGAATTCAAGGGGTCGTTCTCTACCACCCATGACTTTGTGGATCACTTCCGGGGCGAATCCGCCAAATTCGACCGCCAGTGGGAAGACCGCTGGATCCGGGACCTGGGTTTCGCCCAGCTGGTTCCCGAGGCAGTCAATGGCTTGCTGGAAAAATATCAGTTGAACATGTCCGATTTTGCCAAGGTCGTCTATCCCTGCCAGTATGCCGCGGCGCGGAAAAATCTCAACAAGGTCCTTGCCATCCCGCCGGAGGCCGTCCAGGACAACCTTCAGAACGAGATAGGTGAAACCGGGACCCCGCAGGCACTCCTGATGCTGGTCAAGGCCCTGGAAGAAGCCAAACCCGGGGACAAGATCCTTGTGGTGAGCTTCGGCAGCGGCTGCGACGCCCTTTATTTCGAAGCAACCGACAACATCGCCGATTTTGGGCCGAGAAATGCCGTTTCCGGTTCCCTGGCCAACCGGGCCGAACTGGACAACTACACCAAGTACCTGGTCTGGCGCGACACCCTGCCCGCGGACATGGGCCTGCGCGCCGAGGAGGACCTGTGGACCCGCTGGTCGGCCGTGTGGCGGAGCAGAAAGATGGTCCTGGGGCTGTGGGGCTCCAAGTGCCAAAACTGCGGAACGGCCCAGCTTCCGCCCCAGCGCATCTGCGTCAACCCCGAGTGCGGGCACGTGGACGAAATGGATCCCTATCGCTTCTCCGACAAGATAGGGCACATCAACAGCTACACAGGCGACATGCTGGCGGCCTCCTATGATCCGCCGGCCATTTACGGCGCCGTCACCTTTGAGGGCGGCGGAAAATACTATTTTGACTTCACGGACTGCGATCTGGAAGGCCTGGCAACGGGCATGCCGGTTGCCATGAGCTTTCGAAAGAAATACTATGACCCCAAGAGAGACATCGCGGGATACTTCTGGAAAGCGGTACCCATAGAGGAGGTAAAATAACATGGCTGACGGAATCAAGGACAAGGTGGCAATCATCGGCATGGGCTGCACCCGTTTCGGCGAAAGGTGGGAATCCAGCGCCGAGGACCTGATGGTTGAAGCCTTCGTGGAATGCATTGAGGATGCGGGTATCGACAAGAAGGAGATCCAGGCCGCCTACCTGGGCACCCATTTTGACGAGGTGAACGTGGGCAAGGCCGCCCTTCCCCTGTCGCTTACCCTTAAACTGCCTTACATCCCGGTGACGCGAACCGAGAATTTCTGCGCCACGGCCACCGAGGCTTTCCGGGCCGCGTGCTACTCCGTGGCCGCCGGGGTTTACGACATCGTCCTGGCCCTGGGTGTGGAAAAGCTCAAGGATACCGGCTATGGCGGACTGCCGGGGGGCGCCGGAAGAGGCGTGAGCGGTTTTATGACAGGACCCAACATGACGGCCCCCGGCATGTTCGCCCAGTTGGCAACGGCCTACGGCAACACATGGGACCTCCCCATGGACCGGATCAAGGACGCCATTGCCCATGTATCGGCAAAAAGCCACGCCAACGGCGCCTTGAACCCAAAGGCCCATCTGCGAAAGGTCGTCACCGAGGACCAGATCAAGGCGGCCCCCATGATCGCTTATCCGCTGGGGCTCTTTGATTGCTGCGGGGTGAGCGACGGCGCTGCCTGCGCCATTATCGCCTCACCGGAAGTGGCCGAAAGTCTCAAGGGCAAACAGGACCTTGTCAAGGTAAAGGCCCTGGCCATCTCGGACAGCTCCGGCGAGGAAGCCATGTTCAACAACTGGGACGGTGCCCATTTCGTCACCACCCGAAAGGCCGCCACCATGGCCTTTGAAGAGGCGGGCATTAAAACGCCCAGGGAAGAGGTCAGCATGATGGAGGTCCACGACTGTTTCTCCATCACGGAAATGGTCACCATGGAGGACCTCCATATCTCGCCCAAGGGCAAGGCCTATGACGACATCATGGGCGGGTTCTACGACCTGGACGGGCAGATCCCCTGCCAGGTGGACGGCGGCCTCAAGTGTTACGGCCACCCCATCGGCGCATCGGGACTGCGCATGATTTACGCCATGTATGAGCAGCTCATGGAGCGGGTGCCGGAAGAGCGGAAAGTCAAAAACGCCCGTATGGGCCTGACCCACAACCTGGGCGGCACGCCCTGGACCAACGTGGCTGCCATATCCATTATCGGCCGAGACTAGTCGTCTTGGCAGATACTGGATACCGGATTCAAGATACTGGATTCTTAAAATTCTTTTTCTGATACAACCTGAATCTAGTATCCAGGATCCGGAATCGCTTTACATCAAATGAGGGCTTGCCCGTGCCGGCAACTTTCGGTTCAAGGAGTAGCTTCAAGGGACCGACATGTGGTCAGGCGGCCTTTGCTTTTTAGACAGGATCAGCAGGATTTACAGGATATTTTCAAGTACTCAATGCATCCTGTTGATCCTGTAAATCCTGTCTAATTGTTTTGTCCCTTTACACATAAGGAGAAACAACTCATGGACTTTCGATTCACACCGGAACAGGAGGCGTTTCGACAGGAGTTCATTGCGTGGCTCGACGGATACCTCGAAAAGGCCGGGGACACGTCCAGGTTCCGCGCTACCGATACCGGGGAGGCGTGGGGACAGGCGCACAAGAGCTTCCAAAAAGCGCTTTTCGATGCGGGTTATGCAGGCCTTCAATACCCCGAGGTCTACGGCGGAAAGGGCAAAAGCCTGGCCGAGGAGATCGTGGTCCAACAGACCGTGGCCGAGCAATGCATGGAACTGCGGATCCCCGGGGTCATTACCTTCGGCATGGCGGCGCCCACCATCCTCCTGTGCGGGACTGAGGCGCAGAAACAAACCTATCTTCCCCGGATCATGGACGGCACGCATATCTGGTGTCAGGGATTCAGCGAACCCAACGCCGGCTCCGACGTCGTCAACGTGGCCACCAGCGCCGTGAAGGACAACGGCCATTACGTGGTCAACGGGCAGAAGGTGTGGACCAGTTTCGCCCACATGGCCGATTACTGCATTCTGCTGGTACGCACCGACCCGGACGGGAAAAAACATAAGGGACTGAGCTACCTCCTTATGGACATGAAACTGCCCGGCATCGAGGTAAGGCCCATCACCCAGATCACGGGGCACCCGGAATTCAACGAAGTATTCATGGAGGATGTCCGCGTCCCCGTGGATATGCGGGTTGGCGAGGAAGGGGACGGCTGGCGGATCGCCATCACCACGCTCATGTTCGAACGGACCGTGGGGGACGCCACCATGGCCGCGGCCTTTATGGGCAATCTGAAAGCCATGATCGACATGGCGAAACAGACCAAACGTTCCGGAAGGCCCGTCATTGAGGACCCGGTTTTCCGCCAGCAGCTGGCACGGGCCTATATCGATATCATGGTGCTCAAGTACCACGGATACCGAAACCTCAGCCAGCTATTCGCCGGGGGCATTCCCGGGGCGGAGGGCTCCATCGGGAAGCTGCTGTGGAGCGAGCCCAACCAGCGCATTACTGAAGACGCCCTGTCCATGCAGGGTCCCCTCGGCCAGATTCTGGGCGGTTCCCCGTGGGCTATCCAGGAGGGGATCTGGCAGTTCGGGTTCCTGAGGTCCAAGGGCAACACCATCGAGGCGGGCACATCGGAAATTCAACGAAACATTATCGGCGAGCGTGTTCTTGGGCTGCCGAAAGACACCAGCCGCATGGCAAGGCAGCAGTAGGGGAGGTGAACGCATGGATATCAAATTAAACGAGGACCAGATCGAGATCGCCAGGCAGGCGCGCAGGTTCTGCGAAAACGAGTCTCCCATGGACTATGTCAGGGCCATGTTCGAAGACGATCGCGGCTTTACCGACGAATTCTGGGCGAAGCAGGCGGAGTTGGGGTGGATGGCCATGTGCGTTCCCGAAGCCTACGGCGGATTGGACATGACATTGATGGACCTGGCCGTGGTCCTGGAAGAGATGGGCCGGGCCATGGTGCCGGGACCCTTCTTCTCCACGGTCCTGCTGGCGGCCGAAGCGATCGCCGCCGCCGGAAACGACTCCCAGAAGGACACCTATCTTTCGGCCATGGCCATGGGCGAAATGAAAGGCACCCTCGCGCTTCACGAGCCGGACAGCGGCGCGGACCCGGGCTACATTCAGATGACCGCCGTGGCCGACGGTGACGGATTTGTGCTGGAAGGCACGAAAATCCCCGTACCCGACGCCCATGTGGCCGATATCATAGTCTGCGCGGCGCGGACCGAAGCCGGGGACGACCCTGAAAAGGGCATCACCCTGTTTCTGGTGGACCCCAAGGCCGACGGCGTCTCCGTTACACCCCTGCCAGTCATGGATGGAACGCGCAAGCTCTGCGCCGTGGAATTCACGGGCGTAAGGGTTGGTCCGGACCATGTTCTGGGGGAGGTGAACAATGGATGGACGCCCCTGAGCCGGGTGTTGCGGCGGGCCCAGGTGGCACTCTGCGCAGAGAGCCTCGGGGGGGCGCAAAAGGCCATGGAGATCGCTACGGAATACGCCAAGGAGCGGGTACAGTTCGATCAGCCCATCGGTGCGTACCAGGCCGTCAAGCACCGCTGCGCCCAGATTTACGTGGAGGCGGAAAGCGCTCGGTCCCTCCTTTATTGGGCCGCATGGGCCCAGGACAGCGAGGACGATCAGGCGGCGGTACTGGCCGCATCCGTGGCCAAGGCTTACTGCTCGGAAGTCTATCGAAATGCAACGGCCAGCGCCATCCAGGTTCTGGGGGGCACCGGCTTTTCCTGGGAGCACGATATCCACCTGTACCTCAAACGGGCCAAGGCCAATGAAGTGATGCTCGGGGATCCGGTCTACCACCGCGAGCAGGTGGCGAGGCTGATCACGACTGAATGAGGGAGAAAAGGGTCCGAGGATTCGAGGGGTCAAGGGGCCGAGGGTCTCACGAACTCCCATGGTTGAATAGAAACTCAAAGGGATTGTTTCTGATGTTATGGGAGGACCCATTAGCGCTGCCGGTCCTTGAAAGAGCCACTAGAATCCTCGACCCCTTGAATCCTTGCCCCCTTCTTTTAAATGCGCTTCGCAACAAACACGCACGTCACGCCACCACGAGGGCTGTATAAACCATGAACTTTACTACTATCAAATTCGAAGAACCCGAACCGGGCATCGGCCTTTTGACCCTCAACCGACCTGACCGGCTCAATGCCATCAACCTGGACATGGTCGAGGATCTTCACCGGCTTTTCTACTCATTGCTCGGGAACGAAACGGTGAGAGTTCTGGTGGTCACCGGGGAAGGCAGGGCCTTTTGTTCCGGCGCGGACCTTAAGGACTCCCGAGCCCAGAATGAGGAAAGTAAAAGTTTTCCCAGCGCCGCCGCCACCCTGTACGCCATCCAGAAGCGCTACGCCGACCGGATTCTCGAGATGCGCCGCATCCCCCAGCCCGTTATCGCCGCCGTGAACGGAATCGCCGCCGGCGGCGGCATGTGCCTGGCCATGGCGTCGGATGTGATTTTCGCCGCTACGGAAGCTGGTTTTGTCCCGTCCTTCATCAATATCGGGCTTTCGGGCGGCGAACTGGGATCGAGCTACTTTCTCCCGAGGCTGGTGGGCGCCACCCGGGCGGCCGAGATCCTCATGACCGGCCGCACCGTGGACGCGGCCGAGGCGGAGCGCATCGGCCTGGCCTGCCGGATGGTGGAGGGATCCCGACTGATGGAAACCGCCTTTGAGACAGCCCGGGCCATGCTTCAAAAAAGCGTGTACGGTCTCCGCCTGACCAAGGAAACCCTGAATCAGAATATCGCTGCGCCGTCTCTGGAAGCGGCCATCGAACTGGAAAACCGCAACCAGAGCATCTGCTGCTCTGCGCCCGATTTCATGGCGGCCGTGGAAAATTTCAGCAGGGGAAAGTAAGGACCGGCATCCATAAGACCCGGAGAATCCGGCGACGTTTGACATTAACCATTCGCATGGGACGGGAAGGAAATGAAACGAATTTTTTTTCTAACCGCATTTGCAGGCTTCATCTTTTTCACAACACAGGCGTTGGCGGTGAATGTCATCAAAGGCACCGTCTCCTATTTCGGACCGGAAACAGGCACGATTCATATCGGCGCTTTTAACGTACCTTGCAGCCAGATAGCCGGCCTTGAACCTAAAGCGGGTACGGATATAGCCGGCCCGGGTCCGTACTCGATGGAACAGCCGGGCGTGGGCGGCGTCTATTACATTTGTGCGTTTATGGATGCGAAAGGCGACGGCCCCCCGCCCGATGCCGGGGACCCGGAGGGCGAATATTCGGGGAATCCCGTCACCCTCGCGGGGGAAGTTGACGTTCCGGGTGTCGATATTATCCTTAGAGATCCCTATGATCCTATTCCCACTGTTTCCAAATGGGGTTTTCTGGGGCTCCTTATTCTACTGGTCGCCTCTTCCCTCTGGATGATGCGGCGAAAAAGCCAAAACCCTTAGTTCCAACTAAACCCTCCACCTCTGGTGGAGGACCTGTATAGGTTCTACCGATCCGGGGAGAAAAAACAAGTGTAGCAGTTGGGTTGACGTTATCCTGATTTTGCGACGTCTCGAACAAAGCATATAGGTTTGAAAACACAACGGAACGTAGGTCCGAATAGTGATCGAATCACGGTTCAAACCATTGATCAGTCATCCCCGCGCAGGCGGGGATCCAGCCAAACGGGGATCTGGATTCCCCTTCGGCCGTGAGCTCAGGGCCGAACGGCCGCCTGCGCGGGTCGGAGATCCCGTCGCTTTTTGGCGGGGAATGACAGTTCGTGTGTAGCATATGGAGGTATAAAAAAGCGACTCCGGTTGAACTCAACTTAAGCTTGATTCCTGGAATGAAATTTGAGTTCCCTTTGAGGGGGCATCCTGATGACGGCCCGTCCTCAGCAGTAGCCTGCTACGGAGGATGGATCGTAGCAAAGCGGAGATCCCGCCTAAAAGGCGGGGACCCGCGGAGCGGGGCTTTGCGGGAGGAGACTCATTCTAAACGGAACCAAACTGTGCTTGTAGGGGCGGGATCGGATACGGTCCCGTCCGTTTTGTAATGTGGTCATCCCTGTATATATTCTACACATACGAAGCGGCCATCTCCTGGAAAACTGGGTATTTTGTAACCGGATTCCCTTGGCGCCTCATCGGTTATCTGAAGCGTTCCCCAGGCATCTCATTAAATTTAAATTTTAATTTCAAATAGTTACATCATACCAAATGCATTGTGGCACGCATGTTGCTATATATGGCTGTCACAACTTGAATGAATCACAGGAATCACAGGGCAAAGGCAATGCAGAAGACCCGGATCATATCGCAGGAAATTTTCGACGCCATGGTGGACGGCGCCATTGACGATTTGCGCAAGTCGGGAATGGGGCAAACGGAGGTCCACAGTATTATTGAAGATCAGTTCGGCCCCAGATATGCGCGCATGTTCTGCACCGAGCGCTTTTATGAAGAGAATTTTGATATTTTCGGGACAAATTGAGCCCGAACAGACGCTGGTTTTCTGTTTAAATAGCGCCCATCCATAATGGAAATTTGGGCGCCACCCATAGCCCCCCAGTACCCGCCTTGAAAATCTGTGAAAGGCGGGTTCATCCTCCCTCCGTCCCCCCCCCAGCTTCGGCGGGGCGGGGGACAACCCTCTCTTATCTGATTTTGCTTGACTAACCCCTCCTTCTTTGCTCAACTTATCAAAATACTATTTTACTAACCTTAAGCCCTTTTTCATATTCAAGCTAATAATACCCTGATTAATGCAACCGCTAACCCTATCGGGAGGTGAACCATGGGATACTGGTTTGAGGATCCTACCCTGAAGGCGCTTGCCCCGCTCGCGCTGTCCACTTCAATCAAGGGCCTATCCACCATCTTTAACACACCGAAAATCTATGTGGGGGCGAACGTGTTCCCGGAGGGCCCGGTGATCGGCCCCAGCACCATGGACGCCCTCGGCCCCAGATGCGCCAAAAAGAGGGCCTTTGTGGTTACGGACGAATTCAATCAGCGGTACGTCAAGAAGATCGTTCAATTTCTTGAATCGGGCGGTTTCACCACCGAGGTTTGGGCCGAAACCCTGCCCGAGGCGCCCATGGAAAACGTCCTGGCCTGCGCCGAGGCCGTCAATGCCTTTGAACCGGACCTGATCATGGCGCTCGGAGGCGGTTCGGTCATGGATCTGTCTAAGGGGGCCTGGCTTCTGTACGAACGCCCCGACCTGAAAGACCTGGGCATGATTTCTCCCTTGGACACCCTCAATTTGCGGAACAAGGCCATACTGGCGGCCGTGCCGACCACCAGTGGCACCGGATCGGAGTGTACGGGCGCGGCCGTTTTCCACGATACGGCCGCCCACCGGAAAATCCCCGTCGCCCATGACGAACTGGTGCCCGACGTGGCGATTCTATTACCGGAGTTCACCCTGTCCATGCCGCCCAACCTGACGGCAGGCACCGGTCTGGACGTCCTTGCCCACGCCATGGACGCCGTCACCGCGCCCTCGGCCAACGAGTTCACCCAGCCTCTGGCCCTCAAGGCCGTGGAAATGGTTTTCAATTGGCTGCCCAGGGCCTTCCGCAACGGTGACGACCGGGAAGCCCGGCACCGGATGATGATCGCGTCCAATATCGCGGGAATCGCATTCGGCATGAGCGGCTGCCACCTCACCCACAGCTTCGGCCATGCGTTGGGCGCGGTCTATGAGATGCACCACGGCCTGTGCGTCGGCTTTTTCATTCCCCATTCCTTTCAGTTCTGCAAATCGGTTACGGACGCGCACCTGGCCATCTGCAAGACCCTGGACATCCCGGCGCCCAATGCCGAAGCGGGTATGGAAAACCTGGTAACCCGGGTCCGCGAGTTCCTGACCGAACTGGACGTGCCGCTCACATTGAAGGGATTTGGGATAGAACAGGCGGATTTCGAGGCAAAACTGCCCAAACTGGTGGAATACTCCTATGGCGACATCAGCTGTTACCTCAGCCCAAGGCCCATTACCGCCGAGCAGTGCGAAAAGGTCATGCGCTACGCCTATGAAGGAAAAGACATCGATTTTTAAGGGAGGGTAAAGCCATGCACGGATATCACGGCAAATTTTTGGAAGTGGACCTGAATACGCGAAGCACCAGCGACCTTCCCATTTCGGAGGACTTTTGCAGAAAATATCTGGGCGGCGCCACCATGGCCGCGGCACTCATCTTTGACCGCGTCGGCCCCGACACGGACCCCCTGTCGCCGGAAAACCCGCTGGTGATGGCCACGGGACCGTTTACGGGATCGGCCCTTCCCATGGTCAGCCGCTATGCCGTCTGCGGGATTTCCCCCCTTACCGGATACTGGGGCGAGGCCAACAGCGGCGGGACCTTCCCCTTTCGTCTCAAAGGGGCCGGTTACGACGGCGTTATCATCACCGGCAAGGCGGACGGCCCGGTTTACCTGGCCCTTTCCGAGGGCGGCGCGGAGATCAGGGACGCCTCGGCCATCTGGGGCAAGGATTCCTACGAAACCCAGGCGGCGGTCAAAGCCGAATTGGGCGGCGGACGGATCAGCGTGGCCTGTATCGGCCAGGCCGGGGAAAAGGGAATCATGTACGCCTGCATCATGAACGACAAGGGCCGGGCCGCCGGCCGGTGCGGTCTCGGTGCGCTCATGGGCGCCAAAAACCTCAAGGCCGTGGCCGCCTCCGGCAACCTGAAGCCTGAATCCGCGGAACCTGAAAAGGTGGTCGAACTGGCCAAGCAGGCGATCAAGGACATCAACGGCAACCTGGTGTCCGTGGCCTTCAGAGAGTACGGCAGCATGATGTATATGGACATGGGCATGATATTGGGAGATACGCCGGCCAAGTACTTCACCAAAAGCGTCTTTCCCGTAAACAAGATCTCCGGCCAGGCCCTCAGGCAGAAGTATTCCGTGCGAAACTACGCCTGCAGGGGGTGTCCCATCGGCTGCGGCCGCGACATCCGCGACTTCAAGCCGGGCGTAAACGTGGACGGGCCGGAATATGAGACCGTCGCCGCCTTCGGTCCCCTCTGCGCCAACACCGATTTTGATTCGATTCTCGAAGCCAATCACCTGTGCAACCGGCATGGGATCGATACCATATCTACCGGCGTCTCCGTCGCTTATGCCTTTTATCTATATGATCTGGGCGTCCTGGACAAAAACCGGGTGGGGTTCGAATTGAAATGGGGCGACGGCCAGGCCATACTCAAACTGGTCAGGATGATCCTGGATCAGGAAGGCATCGGCGAATTGCTTTCGCGAGGGACCCTGGCCATGGCCCGCGAACTGGGACGGGACGAAGGCGAGGCCGCCCAGGTCAAGGGTCTGGAAATGCCCATGCACGACGGCCGGGCCTTCCACGGACTTGCGGTTTCTTACGCCACGGGCCCGCGGGGCGCCTGCCACCTCAAGGGGGATTACTACAACGTGGACCTGGGCAACATGATCTTGGAATACATGATTCTTCCCGGGGACCGGCTGGACTCCGAGGGCAAGGGCGAACCCGCCGCCAAATTTCAAAGCTTCAAGGACCTTTTCGACGCCCTGACCCTGTGTAAATTTTCGCCCATCCAGGTCCCCCAGATCTGCGATATGCTGAGCGCCCTGACCGGCTGGGAATACGGCCAGGATGAACTGATGGCCGCGGGAGACCGTTCCGTCAACCTCAAGCGGGCCATCAACAACCGGTTCGGCGTTACACGCGCTCACGACAAGCTGC